>NZ_JBWBKF010000024.1:0-56359 GCF_057657925.1 Lederbergia sp. B243.17 | reverse complement strand
TTCCTTTATCTCGTCAGAACCCCTCCAATCTGTACGTCGCTAACCGGCGCCCTCCGCATTTCGCTGTCCAGCTCCGGGCGCCATCGGCTCGAGGTCGCTTCGGAGAAGATCAGGTGGGTTAAAAGCACCCACCCGTTCTTCACCTCCAGCGCTTGTCGCCGATAAGCGGGCGCTCTCCGCATTTCAGTTAATACTGCCTCTTATAGTCTACTACGTTCCTCGGGAGTTTTTCTCCGTTTAGGTAGGCTTTGAGATTGGGTAGGAAGATGTCGTTTATTACTCTTTCGTCGTAGTATTCTGTTGAGCCTGATGTGTGTGGTGTGATAATGACGTTTTCCATTTCCCACAGTGGGCTGTTTTCGGGCAGGGGTTCTGTTGCGAAGACGTCAAGTCCGGCACCGGCAATGTCTCCGGCTTCCAAAGCGAGCGCCATTGCTTCCTCATCAACAACTTCTCCACGTCCAATATTAATAAAGAAAGCGGATGGTTTCATTGCGGCAAATTGAGCCTTGCCGAACATGTTTTTCGTCTCTTCTGTCAGCGGTACGGTCAAGACAACGTAGTCTGCGCGGCTGAGTGCGTCATTTAGTTGGTCGGAAGTGAACATTTCATCGACATTTTCCTCTGGCTTTCCAGAATGGCGGACGCCAAGCACTGTCATGCCGAAAGCCTTAGTCAGTTTTGCCGTCTCCTTCCCGATTTCGCCGACCCCGATGATCGCTACGGTTTTTCCGTGCATCTCCGCTCTTAAACCAGCATTATGCCAAACTTTCTTTTCCTGATTACGAACGTAGGCATGGATTTTACGCGTTAATCCGAGCATCATGGCGAGGATCGTCTCGGAGATTGGATAGGCGTGTACCCCGCTAGCCGTCGTCAGGAGAACGCCGCGATCCTCAAAACGGGAGAGCGGCATCTTGTCAACCCCGGCACTCCAGCTTTGGAGCCATTTTAGAGAAGACTCTTCTTCAAGGCATAACTGCTCGATCTCTTTGTTCCAGCCGCAGATGATTTCTGCTTTCTTTATGTCAGTTTCCCATTTGCCCGGCTCTTTGCTGATAATTACGTTCCAGTCTGGCAGGGCATCCCGGACCTTTTGTGCAAGAGGATCTTTCAGATTTTGAACGATGATACAAGTTTTTTCATTCATGCAAACGCCTCCAAGAAAGTAAGTATTGCTTCGGAACAAAAAGTGTCATCTCTTCCGCCGAAACATATGTTTTCTCTACAGCTTTGAGAGAAAAGACTATGGTATAATCATACATATTATCATAATCATTGCTTCGATAATAAAAATTAGATTAGGTGATCAAATGGCGAAAAAGAAAAAACGGAGCCGCCGCTCGAAAGAAAGCATGAAACAGACGCTGCAGTATGAACTGGCTGGGATTATACTCATTGCGCTCTGCCTCATTTCGATCGTCAAGCTTGGAACGGCAGGCAAATACATAACTTACTTTTTCTATTACTTTTTAGGTGAATGGTATATGGCAGGGCTGCTGGGGGTCTTTGTGCTCGCCTGCTTTTTCATTGTAAAAAGGGGATGGCCGGTTTTGCTTAATATGAGACTGGCTGGTGTCTATCTCATTTTGTCCAGCTTTTTGCTGTTTGCCCATATTAAGCTGTTCGAGCTCATGGCCAATCAAGGATCCATCGGCAAGCCAAGCGTGCTATCGAATACCAACGCGTTATTTTGGCAGATTATGAAAGGCAAAGCTTCTACAGAGGATTTAGGGGGCGGGATGATCGGTGCCCTGCTTTATTCGGTCTTCCATTTTCTGTTTGATGCAGCCGGGGCCAAAATCATTGCCGTTTTCCTGATTGTCATTGGACTGATTCTTGTATCAGGAAAATCTCTGGGAGATGTATTTTCTAAAACTGGAAGCTGGATCGGTCAGTTTCTGTCAGGCCAATGGGAGGGATTTAAGGAAGATATAAAGGATTGGAAGCACAACCGGCAAGAGAAGCCGGAAAAGGTGAAGAAGGTGCGGCCGGTTAAAGAAAAGCCGGTTCGAGAAGAAGAACCGGCGGTGCCTGAGGAAAATGTCGCAGTTCATGAAGACAGGCATCCTGAGCCGCTTATTTCAAGCTTCACCGAACGGGCGTATGCCGCTGAACCAGAGCCGGTTGCCGTTAAGGAGCAGCCGCATGAAGATGAGGAAACGACAGAACCGGTGATTCCATTAGCGTTTGCGGAAATGGAAAACAAAGACTACAGCCTGCCGCCGCTTTCTCTGCTTACCCGTCCGAAGGCGACAGACCAGAGCAGCGAGTACAAGCTTATTCATGAAAATGCCGCGAAGCTCGAAAAAACCTTCCAGAGCTTCGGCGTAAAGGCGAGAGTAACCCAAGTTCATCTCGGTCCCGCCGTGACAAAATACGAAGTCCATCCTGAAGCCGGAGTAAAGGTAAGTCGAATTGTCAGCCTAAGCGATGACCTTGCATTGGCACTTGCAGCGAAAGACATCCGGATCGAGGCGCCGATTCCCGGAAAATCGGCAATTGGCATTGAAGTACCGAATTCGGAAGTTGCTGTCGTCTCGCTTAGGGAAGTGCTGGATTACAAGGAGCATGATAAACCTGAAGCGAAGCTGCAGATTGGTCTCGGCCGTGACATCACCGGACAGGCTGTCGTAGCTGAACTGAATAAGATGCCCCATTTGCTCGTTGCCGGCGCAACGGGCAGCGGAAAAAGTGTATGCATTAACGGAATCATCACGAGCATTCTCATGCGAGCGAAACCCCATGAAGTTAAGATGATGATGATCGACCCGAAAATGGTTGAACTCAATGTCTATAATGGAATTCCGCATCTTTTGGCGCCAGTCGTCACGGATGCGAAAAAAGCTTCACAAGCACTGAAAAAAGTTGTCAATGAAATGGAGCGGCGGTATGAACTCTTTTCCCATACGGGGACGAGAAATATCGAAGGCTATAACGACCACATCGTCCGTTACAATTCGGAGAGCGAAGCAACGCAGCCGCTTTTGCCCTATATTGTCGTAATTGTCGATGAGCTGGCGGATTTGATGATGGTCGCATCCAATGATGTTGAGGATTCAATTACGAGGCTAGCCCAGATGGCGAGGGCAGCGGGAATCCATCTGATTATCGCCACCCAGCGCCCGTCAGTCGATGTCATCACCGGCGTCATCAAGGCAAATATTCCTTCTCGAATCGCCTTTGCCGTCTCTTCTGCGACCGATTCCCGTACCATCCTGGACAGCGGCGGAGCGGAAAAGCTGCTCGGCCGCGGAGATATGCTGTTCATGCCTGTCGGTGCGTCAAAGCCTGTCCGTGTGCAAGGAGCCTTTCTATCCGACCAGGAAGTTGAAGAGGTTGTTGATTTTGTCATTGGCCAACAGAAAGCGCAGTATCAGGAAGAAATGATTCCGGATGATATCCAAGAAGTTACGGGCGCCGTAGATGATGATTTGTATGAAGAGGCGGTCGATTTGATTGCCGAAATGCAGACAGCGTCCGTGTCGATGCTTCAGCGCAGGTTCCGGATCGGCTACACACGTGCGGCAAGACTGATAGATGAGATGGAAGCGCGGGGAATTGTGGGCCCATATGAAGGAAGCAAACCGCGTGCCGTATTGATAGGGAAGCCGGGAGAAGAACAAAGTTCATAAATAAGTAAAAAAACAAACGAGGCGAATTTATTTCGCGTCTAAATTACTATTTTTCATTTATTTCTAGTAAAAAAAATGGTATAGTATGTTCGATTAGCAGGACAAAAAGGCAATGGGCATCCTTGCTGAACGCCTTTCACTTGCTAAGACAACATTATTAGGGGGTTCTATCTGGTGAAAAAGCATAAATTCGGTATGGCTTTATCACTCATCCTGGCAGCTGGCACGATTCTCGGCGCTTGCGGATCAGGCGACAAGAAAGAAGAAGGGTCTGCAGGTAATAAAGACAAGGACAAAAACTTTACTGCAGCAATCGTAACAGACGAAGGCGGAGTCGACGACAAATCCTTCAACCAATCCGCTTGGGAAGGGTTGCAGGAGTTCGGCAAAACGCATGATATGGAAAAAGGCAACGACGGTTATAACTATTTTGAGTCAAAAACAGATGCAGATTATCAAACAAACCTGAATACAGCGGTCCGCAATAAATTTGATCTAATCTACGGTGTTGGCTTTAAATTGAAGGAGCCTGTTGAAAAAATTGCAAAGCAGCGTCCTGAAAGCCATTTTGCCATCGTTGATGATGTGATCGAAGGCGTGGACAATGTAACGAGCATTACGTTCAAAGAGCATGAAGGCTCCTTCCTTGTCGGCGTTGTTGCCGGCCTAACAACAAAAACAAACAAAATTGGATTTGTCGGCGGGATCGAAAGTGACCTAATCAACAAATTCGCAGCAGGTTTCCAAGCAGGTGTTAAAGCGGTAAATCCGAATGCGACTGTTGATATCCAGTTTGCAGGAAGCTTCTCCGACTCTGCAAAAGGCTCTCAAATCGCAGCTGCCCAGTACAACTCCGGTATTGATGTTATCTACCATGCAGCCGGCGGTGTAGGACTCGGCGTATTTACAGAAGCGAAGAACCTGAAGCAGAAAGACCCTGAGCGCGATGTATGGGTTATCGGTGTTGACCGTGACCAGCATCCTGAAGGTGATGTGAAAATTGGCGACAAAACAGAGAACGTAACATTGACTTCAATGGTAAAACGTGTTGACGTTGCTGTTCAAGACGTCGCTCAAATGGCGAAAGACGGCAAATTCCCTGGCGGAGAAAAATTGGAATATGGTCTTGAAGAAGATGCGATCAAGATTTCTGATTCCAAAGAGCATTTGTCTGAAGAAGTATTGAACAAAGTGAAGGAATACCAAGAAAAGATCAGCAGCGGTGAAATCGAAGTACCGACTACATTGAAATAAGATGTTCACAGGGCCGGCTTTGCCGGCCCATTAAAAATGTTAAATGAATCGCAAGCGCATGCTCGCCATTCATTTAACATTTTTAAGGCTTATGCCTTTATTGTTTGAAAGAAGGGAAGTGTCGAGGTGGAGTACGTAATTGAAATGCTCAATATCCGCAAAGAATTTCCAGGCATCGTCGCCAATGACAATATAACGCTTCAAGTAAAAAAAGGAGAGATCCATGCTCTTCTTGGTGAAAATGGTGCAGGAAAATCGACGCTGATGAATGTCCTTTTCGGCCTCTATCAGCCAGAAAAGGGAGAAATCCGTGTAAACGGCAAACCGGTCCATATTACCGGACCAACCGCAGCAAACAATCTTGGTATCGGCATGGTGCATCAGCACTTTATGCTCGTTGACCCATTCACTGTGACTGAAAACATTATCCTCGGCCAGGAGCCGAAGAAGGGGATGTCAATCGACAGAAAACAAGCGGAGAAGAAAGTGCAAGCGATTTCAGAACAGTATGGGCTTGCCGTTAACCCAAGAGCAAAGATCGCTGATATCTCGGTCGGCATGCAGCAACGGGTAGAAATTTTGAAAACATTATACCGTGGAGCTGAAATTCTTATCTTCGACGAACCGACAGCCGTTCTAACCCCGCAGGAAATTAAGGAGCTGGGGGAAATCATGAAGGCTCTCGTCAATGAAGGAAAGTCGATTATTTTGATCACCCATAAGCTGAAAGAGATCATGGAACTCTGTGACCGCGTCACCGTCATACGAAAAGGAAAAGGAATCGGAACGGTGAATGTAGCGGAAACAAGCGAAAACGATCTAGCCAATCTAATGGTAGGCCGTGAAGTCGTATTTACAACCGAAAAGAAAAAAGCAGAACCAAAAGAAAATGTGCTCGAGATCAGCGATCTGGTCGTGAAAGATTCTCGCGGCGTCGATGCGGTGAGAGGGCTGAATTTGAATGTCCGGGCAGGAGAAATTGTCGGTATCGCCGGGGTCGATGGAAACGGGCAGACGGAATTGATCGAGGCGCTTACCGGTCTTGCAAAGACTGATAGCGGGACAATCAGATTGCTAGGAAAAGACCTTGCTGGCCAGGCTCCTAGAAAAATTACTGAATCCGGTCTTGGACACATTCCACAAGACAGGCATAAACATGGCTTGATCCTTGATTTTCCAATTGGGGAAAATATGGTGCTGCAAACGTATTATAAAAAGCCTTATTCCAAAAACGGTGTGCTTAATTATTCGGAGATATACAAAAAGGCAAAGGGCCTAATTGAAGAATTTGATGTTCGGACGCCGAGCGAATACACACCGGCACGTGCACTGTCAGGCGGTAACCAGCAGAAGGCGATCATCGGCCGCGAAGTAGACCGGAACCCGGATCTTCTGATTGCAGCCCAGCCGACAAGGGGTCTTGATGTCGGCGCAATCGAATTCATCCACCGAAGACTGATTGACCAGCGGGATAACGGGAAAGCGGTTCTGCTCATCTCGTTTGAGTTGGATGAGATCATGAATGTCAGTGACCGGATTGCGGTCATTTATGAAGGGAAAATTGTAGCAATCGTCGACCCGTCAGAAACAAACGAGCAAGAGCTCGGTCTATTGATGGCGGGCGCGCAGAAAGCGGAAGCGGGGGAAGGAACGAATGTCTAAACGGATCAATCATTTGCTCATACCGGTGATCGCCGTCCTGCTCGGCCTGATTGCCGGAGCGATCATCATGCTTGTGAGCGGCCTGAATCCGATTGCCGGGTATTCTGCACTATGGCGCGGCGCATTCGGAGATCAATACTATTTAGGTGAAACGCTTCGGCAGATGACGCCATATATATTTGCGGGGCTTGCAGTCGCCTTTGCATTCAGAACTGGACTGTTCAATATTGGAGTAGAGGGCCAGCTTCTAGTTGGCTGGATCGCTTCTGTTTGGGTCGGGATTGCCTTTGATTTGCCAATGATCATCCACTTGCCGCTTGCGCTTTTGGCAGCGGCGGCAGCAGGGGCATTATGGGGACTTATTCCAGGTATTTTAAAAGCACGGCTCCATGTGCATGAAGTAATTGTCACAATTATGATGAACTACATCGCTTTACATGTGACGAACTATTTGATTCGGAATGTGCTGACAGACAAAAAGGACTCGACTCCTTATGTCCATGAATCAGCTTCGCTCGCTTCAACATTCTTCCAGGACATTACGGATTTCTCCACATTGCATTACGGAATATTCATTGCTTTTGCAGCTGCCCTATTCATGTGGTTCATGCTCGAAAAAACAAAGACAGGCTTTGAACTTCGCTCTGTAGGGTTCAACCAGCATGCATCCGAATATGCCGGTATGAATGTAAAAAGGAATATCGTGCTCTCCATGGTGTACTCCGGTGCCTTTGCCGGTCTTGGCGGTGCAATGGAAGGTCTTGGTACATTCGGAAACGCCTTTATTCACTCCGGATTTTCTGGGATCGGTTTTGACGGGATTGCCGTGGCTCTGCTTGGTGGAAACACCGCGATTGGGGTTGTGCTTGCAGCCTTATTATTCGGCGGCTTAAAGGTCGGAGCGCTGATGATGCCTGAGGCAAATGTACCGAAGGAACTCGTTGAAATCGTCATTGCACTCATCATTTTCTTTGTCGCCTCCAGCTACATGATCCGTATGCTGTTGGCACGCTTCAAGAAGGGGGGGAAATAAGTGGACGTTTTATCTTTGATTATCACATCATCCATCGTAGCTGCTGCTCCACTTATTTTCACTGCGCTCGGCGGCGTTTTCTCAGAACGATCGGGTGTCGTCAATATTGGATTGGAAGGTTTAATGGTGATCGGTGCCTTCACCGCCATCATTTTCAACTTACACATGAGCTCGACTTTTGGAGCGGCAACACCATGGATCGCTATCCTTGTTGGGATGGTCGCAGGTGGGGTTTTCTCCCTCCTGCACGGGGTCGCTTCGATTACTTTCCGAGCTGACCAAGTTGTCAGCGGGGTTGCGATCAACTTTCTTGCCTTGGGTTTGGCAATGTTCCTCACCAAAAAGATCTATGACCGCGGACAGACAGAAATGATCTTGTACAACATCCGGAAGATCGATATTCCGGTGCTGAGTGACATTCCAATCATCGGAAAACTGTTTTTCAGCAATGTCTCCTACGTTTCCTATGTCGCAATCTTGGTCGCTTTTATTGCCTGGTATGTCATTTTCAAAACGCCATTCGGCTTGCGTCTCCGTTCAGTCGGTGAGCATCCGATGGCAGCAGACACGATGGGGGTTAACGTTTCCAGAATGCGGTATATCGGCGTATTCATTTCCGGTCTTCTCGGAGGAGCCGGTGGTGCGGTGTATGCACAGTCAATCACACTGGACTTCAGCCAATCAACGATCGCGGGCCAAGGCTTCATGGCCCTCGCCGCAATGATCTTCGGTAAATGGCATCCACTCGGAGCAGCAGGCGCAGCCATCTTCTTCGGCTTTGCCCAAAGCCTGAGTATCGTTGCTTCGAGAATTCCATTCCTTGAATCCGTACCAAGCGTATTCCTGCTCATTGCACCATACGTTCTCACCATCCTAGCCCTCGCAGGCTTCATCGGCCGCGCCGACGCACCAAAAGCAAGCGGCCAGCCGTATGTGAAAGGGAATAGGTAAGAAGAAAAGCGGAGGGTGGCGTTTAGGGGCGTACGGACTGGAGGAAAATCCAACGAGATAAAGGAAACACGGCGACGCAGGAGCCGATGTTGACTTATCGTAGGCGGATTTCCGAAGTCCGCTAGCCCCTGCCGCCCGGAGCTGGACAAGGAAAAGCGGAGGGCGCCTGCTAATCGGCGACAAGCGCTGGAAGAAAAGACCGGGTGGGTGCTTTCCAACCCACCTGTTCTTTTCTGAAGCGACCTCGAGCCGATGGCGCCCGGAGCTGGACAAGCGAAAAGCGGAGGGCGGTGTTTAGGGGCGTACGGACTGGAGGAAAATCCAACGAGATATAGGAAACACGGCGACGCAGGAGCCGATGTTGACTTATCGTAGGCGATTTCCGAAGTCCGCTAGCCCCTGCCGCCCCCGGAGCTGGACAAAGAAAAGCGTAGGGCGATTGATCAGGGGCGACAGGCATAAGAGTAAAACGGAAAGAGACGCTTTCCAGTCTGTATCCGTTTATAGCTTATGACCCCGAGCCCCAATCGCCCGCAGCTAAACAACGAAAAGAAGATGTGCCGCTTTGCAAAAAACGGGCTCATCCAGATAACCAAAAGCCAGCTTCCGATTCGGAGCTGGCTTTTTCGTATAAAGAAATTCATTGTCACATATTATAAGAAGAATGCCGTTTTATGCAGCTGAAGGGGTTTAACTTGATGAAATAGTGAAAGAATCGGTATAGTGAAATCATTACATACAAATTTTGGAGGAGTGTACATGGAGCATATTCAGGAAACGATCAGGCAGATGCCGGGTCTCTCGGTCCATCTGATTCAGACCGAAAAATTCAAAACGAATACAATCATGTTGAGAATGAAAGCGCCGATCGATGAAGAAACGGCAACACACCGGGCGCTGCTTCCATATGTACTGCAAAACAGTACAAAAAACCATCCGACTACCGCTGCGCTTCGGTCCCAGTTAGAAGAGCTTTACGGCGCTTCGCTGTATGTCGACCTAAGCAAAAAAGGCGAATATCATATTATTTCAGTGACAATGGAAATTGCCAATGAAAAATTCCTGCAAGACAAGACGCCGCTTTTGCAAAAGGGCATGGATCTACTAAGGAGTGTAATCCTCGAGCCGAATGCAGAAAACGGGGCATTTGAACAAGCGACAGTCGAGCGTGAAAAACGAAATCTCCGCCAGCGCATTCAATCTATCTATGATGATAAGATGCGTTATGCCAGCACGCGGCTGATTGAAGAAATGTGCAAAGGCGAGCCTTATGCTGTGCCGGTGAACGGTGTGCTTGAAGATGTCGATGCCATTACCCCTGAATCGCTGTACAACTATTACGAGAAGGCGATCCGCGAAGATCAGCTCGACTTGTTCATCGTTGGGGATCTTTCTGAAATCCAGCCGACAGCATTGTTAGACGAGTGGCATTTTGAGGAGCGGGAGCCGCGGAAAACCGAGAGCGCATCTGTAAAGCCGATTCAAAAGGTAAACACGGTTAAAGAAGTACAGAAACTGAATCAGGGTAAGTTGAATATCGGTTACCGCACCCACATCCAGTACGGAGATGAAGATTATTTCCCGCTTCAAGTATTCAACGGTATTTTTGGCGGCTTCCCGCATTCCAAGCTTTTTATTAACGTACGGGAAAAGGCAAGTCTTGCTTATTACGCAGCAAGCCGGTTAGAAAGCCATAAAGGCCTCATGCTCGTCATGTCCGGGATTGAAAGCGACAAATTCGACCAAACCGTCAGCATTATCGAAGAACAGCTCCAGGCCATGAAATCTGGAGACTTTACCGACGAGGTGCTTGCCCAGACAAAATCGGTCATCCAGAATCAGCTTCTGGAAACTCTCGACTCCTCACGAGGCATGATCGAAATGCTTTACCACAATGTTTTGGCGAAAACGGACATAAAGCCGGAAGATTGGCTGTCGTCCGTCGAAAAAACAACAAAAGAGCAGGTCGTAGAAGCGGCTGGCAAGGTTGAGCTTGATACGGTTTATTTCTTAAGCGGGGAAGGTGAGTAAAAGATGGAGAAATTGGAATTTCAGCAGCTGGAAGAAACGCTATATCATGAAAAGCTGGAAAATGGGCTGGAAGTCTATGTCCTGCCAAAACCCGGCTTTAATAAAACATTTGCAACATTTGCAACGAAATACGGATCGGTAGACGATACTTTCGTTCCGATTGACAGTACAGAAATGAAAAAAGTGCCGGATGGGATTGCCCATTTTCTTGAGCATAAAATGTTTGAAAAGGAAGACGGCGATGTTTTTCAGCTGTTCAGCAAGCAGGGAGCCTCTGCTAACGCCTTCACCTCTTTTACAAGGACCGCGTATTTGTTTTCAAGTACAACGGAAACTGAACGGAACCTGCAGACGCTGATCGATATGGTGCAAAAACCTTATTTCACTGAGGAAACAGTGGAGAAGGAAAAAGGGATCATTGGCCAGGAAATCAAAATGTATGACGACAATCCTGATTGGCGCTTGTATTTCGGTGTGATTGAAAATTTATACAAAAATCATCCGGTGCGAGTCGATATTGCCGGTACTGTCGAGTCGATTTCCCATATTACGGCAGATCTGCTTTATGAGTGCTACAACACCTTTTATCACCCAAGCAATATGCTTCTCTTTGTTACCGGTCCGGTCGATCCAGAAGCGATCATCGGCTACATCCGTGAAGATCAAGAGAAGAAAAATATCTCGCCGGCAAAACCGATTGTAAGGCAAGAAGTCGCAGAGCAAGAAAGTGCAGCGGAAAAGAAGCAGATCATTCCGATGAATGTGCAAATGCCTAAATGCATGGTTGGAGTTAAAGGGTTCAATGTCGACATTAGCGGAGAGGCCATGCAGAAGCAGGAGCTTGCGGCTATGCTTCTGCTCGACATCCTGTTCGGGAAAAGCTCAGCGAATTATGAGGAGCTGATCAAGGAAGGATTGATTGACGATACCTTTCAATACGATTATTCACAGGAGCACGGATTCGGTTTTGCTCTTGCTGGCAGCGATACAGAGAAGCCGGATGAACTTGCAGAACGTCTGCAAAAGATGATGCTCGAAGCGGCGAATGGCAGCAATTTGACAGAGGATGCGCTCGAACGGTCGAAGAAAAAACGGATTGGCGGCTTTTTGCGCTCTTTGAATTCACCTGACTTTATCGCCAACCAGTTTACGCGCTATGCTTTCAATGAAATGGATTTATTCCGCGTCGTTCCCGTTTTGGAACAACTGCAGCTTGCGGACATTAAAGAAACAGCCGCTAACCTCTTTAAGGAAGACCGGATGACGGTTTGCCAAGTGGTGCCGGCGAAATAAAAATGGAAGGGCCATCTTCAGGATGGCTCTTTCTGATGGGAGAGCGTTCGAATGGGAAAATATGCATTGATTACGGGTGCAAGCGGAGGGATCGGATCCGCGGCAGCAAGAGCCCTGGCCCAAGAGGGATGGAATCTATATCTTCATTATAACAAGGGGAAAGAACGGATTGAGGCACTTGCCAGGGAATTGGATAATGAGCAAGTTGAGGTTATTCCAATCTGTGCTGATTTGGAAATAGAAGAAGGGGCAGAACGGCTGGCCAGCCAGATTTTTTCTGTACAGGCTATTGTTTATTGCAGTGGTCGGGCTCCCTACGGGTTGTTTTCTGATCTTGCTGATGAAACGGTTGACGAAATACTGCAGCTCAATGTAAAAAGCCCTGTTCTGCTAATCAAAAAGCTGCTTCCCAAGCTCCTTCGCAACGAAGCATCTCAAATTGTCCTTGTCAGCTCGATTTGGGGTCAGACCGGTGCTGCCTGTGAAGTGATGTATTCTGCTGCCAAGGGTGCGCAAATATCCTTCGTAAAAGCACTAAGCAAGGAAACAGCACGATCGGGCCTGCGGATCAATTGCGTTGCACCGGGAGCAGTGAAAACAAATATGCTCGGCCGTTTTTCAGACGAAGAAATCGAAGAACTGGAGGACGAAATACCGGTAGGAAGATTGGCAGAGCCGAGGGAAATCGCCGACTCAATCGCCTTTCTCCTGTCGCCAAAGGCCTCCTATATTACGGGCCAAGTATTGGCAGTCAATGGTGGATGGTATACATAAGGAGATTATGGTAAACAAAAATTGTCGGAAGCCTCCGATGCATAATCAGAAAAAGGGCAGCGCATAATATAGCTGAACGATGATTTAAAAGGAGGCAATGAAATGTCAATACTCGAGAACTGGGATCAGTGGAAAAATTTCCTCGGCGACCGCTTGGATCATGCACAAGACCAAGGAATGTCGCAGGATGTTATCCACCATCTTGCTCATCAAGTGGGAGATTATCTTGCAAACGAAGTTGACCCAAAAAACGAACAGGAGCGCGTGCTGGCCGATTTGTGGTCCGTCGCTTCCGAAGAAGAACAACAGGCAATTGCCAGCATGATGGTGAAACTTGTCGAAAACAACAGCACCAAATAAACATCGCATAAATTTAAGAGGGGAATATTTTCCTCTCTTTTTTTATTTTCGACAGGAATTGCGCCGGTTTTTTTCTCCATTTTCAAGTAGGTTTCCCTTTCAAATTTTTATATAATCAGCTATGATAAAGGCGGGACTGAGTTGAGAAAACGAACATCATCTCATTGATTGGAGATGTGAAAATGGATCGAAAAGAATGGTATTTGGAATATGAAATCATCATCGACCGGCCGGGATTGCTTGGGGACGTTTCCTCGCTGCTCGGTATGCTGTCGATCAATATTATTAGCATCAATGGTGTCGACAGCGGGAGGCGAGGCTTGCTATTGAGGGCAAGAAGCGAAGAACAGATCATCCGGCTTGAATCGATTCTGGAAACGGTTGAAACGATTAAGGTGACAAAAATCAGGGAACCGAAGCTGCGTGACCGGCTTGCCGTACGTCACGGACGCTATATCCACAGAGATATGGACGACAAGAAAACATTCCGGTTCGTCCGGGATGAACTTGGTCTACTCGTCGATTTTATGGCGGAGCTTTTTAAGCAGGAGGGGCACAAACTAATCGGCATCCGCGGGATGCCCCGTGTCGGAAAAACGGAGTCGATTGTCGCTGCAAGCGTCTGTGCCAATAAAAAATGGCTGTTTGTCTCTTCCACTTTGTTGAAGCAGACGATCCGCAAGCAATTGATCCAAGATGAATATAACGAAAATAACATCTTTATTTTGGATGGAATCGTATCACGCAGACGGGCCGATGAGCAGCACTGGCAGCTCGTCCGTGAAATAATGCGGCTGCCAGCCGTAAAGGTGATTGAACATCCTGATATTTTCGTTGAGCATTCCGAGTATTCTATGGACGATTTCGATTATATTATCGAGCTGCGACATAGTCCGGATGAAGAAATTACATATGAGGTTGTGGAGAAAAACAATTTATTTAATCAAACCGGCGGATTCGGTTTTGATTTTTAGAATGGCAGGTGTTTTCATTGACGGAATTAGGAAGCCGTCTGCGCATGGCAAGAGAAGAAAAAGGCCTTAGTCTCGATGAGCTTCAGGCAATGACAAAAATTCAGAAGAAATATTTGATTGGTATTGAAGAAGGGGAGTACAGTGTCATGCCCGGCAAATTCTATGCACGGGCATTTATCAAGCAATATGCCGAAGCAGTTGGCCTCGAGCCGGATCAGCTTTTTGAAGAATTCAAAAGCGATATACCGCCGGCGTACGAGGACGACCTGCCTGAGCAGCTGTCTCGTGTACAATCAAGGGGCGGATTCAGCGCTGGTAACTCGAAAGTGATGGAATTGTTGCCGAAGATTGGTGTTGCAGTATTCGTGATAGCCGTGTTGTTTGTCATCTGGCTTCTCGTGATGAAAGTTTGGGACGGCGACGGAAAGCAGCCTGGAGATGCAGGAGAAGGATCTGTCGGCTTCAAGCAATCGGATCAGGTGCAGACACCTGACAAGCCTGAAGGGGAAGACCAAGCTAAGGACGACAAAAAAGAAGATGCCGCAAAAGGCGAGGAAGAGGCTCCTGACAATGAAACAACGTCACAAACTCTGACGGCTGCTGGAGTATCTGGCGACCAGACTACTTATACGCTGACAGGAACCGATTCGTTTGCGTTGAAAATGAATGTCGTTCCGAATGGTGAAAGCTATGTCCGTGTCCGAGATGCGGCAGGCAAAACGCTCCTTGATGGAACGCTCGGACGTGACCCGCTTGGAGAATCGCAGGAGCTTGACCTTTCAGGACAAGGAGAAATCTCAATCCGGATTGGCAGTACGCCGAATTTGGAGTTATTCGTGAATGGCGAGAAGCTCCAATATGAACAGGATCCTGCCACCAGAGATGTTCAAACGATCAACATTCAGTTTACCAAGACGGAGTAGGCAGTTGTTATTGCCTCCCGTCTTCGGGAAATAAAGTAAAAGAAAGAAGCCGATACCGCCGCTCGTCCGGCGGTTATTTGTTCAGGAGGTCAGACAAGTGAATTTACCGAATAAGATTACCGTATCCCGCATATTATTAATCCCAGTTTTTGTTATCTTGATGCTTGTCCCGTTCAACTGGGGCACATTGCACGTTCTGGGAGCGGACATTAAAACAGCTCATTTGATCGGAGCGCTCATTTTTATTATTGCCTCTGTTACAGACTGGATTGACGGCCATTTTGCCCGCAAATACAATCTGGTAACCAATTTAGGGAAATTTCTTGATCCGCTTGCAGACAAGCTGCTAGTATCAGCCGCATTGATCGTGCTGGTGGAAATGCAATTGGCGCCGTCATGGATTGTAATCATCATTATTAGCCGTGAATTCGCAGTTACAGGCCTTAGATTGATCTTGGCGGGAACAGGAGAAGTAGTTGCCGCAAATATGCTCGGAAAGATCAAAACATGGACACAGATCATTGCGATTTCAGCATTGCTCCTCCATAACATTCCATTTTCCGCAGTCAATTTTCCGTTTGATATCGTTATGCTCTGGGTTGCGATGTTTTTCACAGTTTGGTCCGGATACGATTATTTCCAGAAAAACTGGGAAGTATTTAAACATTCCAAGTAAAACATGCTATTCATTTTAAAAGGAGAGGGATTGAGGGGATGAACGCAGAAATTATCGCGGTCGGGACAGAGCTGTTGCTCGGCCAGATCGCCAACACGAACGCTCAATACCTGTCCGGGCAATTGGCTGAGATAGGTGTCAACATGTATTATCATACGGTCGTCGGCGACAATCCGGCCAGGCTGGAAAAGGCCATCAAGATTGCCGAAGAGCGAGCTGACCTGATCATTTTCACAGGCGGTCTTGGACCGACGAAGGATGATCTGACGAAAGAGACGATTGCCCGCCATCTGGGCCGCGGCCTGAAAAAAGATGAAGAAGCGATGAACACGATTGTTGAATATTTTGAACGGACAAAGCGGAAAATGACTCCTAATAACGAAAAGCAGGCGCTTGTCCTTGAAGGGGCCAAGGTGCTGCCGAATGAGCATGGCATGGCACCAGGTATGTTCGTTAAGGAAGGAGCGCATTTGTACATGCTTCTCCCGGGACCTCCACATGAAATGAAGCCGATGTTCCGTAAATTCGGACGTCCTGCCATCCTTGGCAAATTGGATTCGGTGGAGAAGATCCAATCCCGTGTCCTCCGGTTTTTCGGAATTGGCGAAGCGATGCTTGAGGATGAACTGTCAGATATGATTGATTCTCAGTCAAATCCTACGATCGCGCCGCTTGCCGGTGAAGGTGAAGTGACAATCAGGCTGACAGCAAGAGCTAAATCCGAAGAAGAAGCCGATAAAATGATCGATGAGACGGAGAAGGAAATTCAAAAGCGTGCTGGCGAGTTCTTCTATGGCTACGATGATACAAACTTGATGCGCGAATTGCTCAAGGAGCTGGAAAACCGGAAGCTGACGATCGCGGCAGCGGAGAGTTTGACAGGCGGTCTGTTCCAGTCAGAAATGACGTCGGTCACCGGTGTGAGCACAATGCTGATTGGCGGTATCGTCTGCTACTCGAATAAGGCGAAGATGGAACTATGCAAGGTGAAGGAAGCGACTCTTGAAGAGTTCGGGGCTGTTTCAAAAGAGTGTGCAATTGAACTCGCTGAGAACACACGGGAGCTGCTTGGAGCCGACATCGGCATCAGCTTTACCGGGGCAGCCGGTCCGGATGCGCTTGAAGGCCATCCGGCAGGGACTGTCTGGATCGGTATATCGATTAAGGGCCAAGAGACAAAGCCATTCCTGCTGCAGCTGAGCGGATCTCGAAATGGCAACAGGAAAAGATCGGTCCAATACGGCTGCTATTATTTATTGAAAGAACTGACTTCAGGCCGGGGACCGGCACGGACAGAATAATGGAATAAGATGGGCAGTCCAAAGCCGGATGAGACGGTTTCACGGGCTGTCCTTTTCTATCTCCTTTGAGTGTATGGCGATTGAGAGAAAAATAGTTTATAATGCCGATTTGCTAGAAAACAGAAGGGGATATCCCGTTTTTATATAGGAAAAAAAGGCAAATCTCTCTTGTATTCTTTTGAAAAATAATCGAATAAATGTTCGCTTTTTGCTTGGCAAAGCCAAGAAAAAGCGGTATAATAAAGTTAAGTTCTTAATGAAACAACATGAACAACACGATAATCGTTGATTATATATTTTGAGGAGGAAAACGAGTGAGTGATCGTCAAGCAGCGCTCGATATGGCGCTAAAACAGATAGAAAAGCAATTTGGTAAAGGGTCGATTATGAAATTGGGCGAACAGACAGACCGCAAAGTTTCAACGGTCCCTAGCGGCTCTCTAGCGCTCGATGTAGCGCTCGGTGCAGGCGGGTATCCGCGCGGCCGTGTCATTGAAATTTACGGCCCGGAAAGTTCAGGTAAAACAACAGTGGCACTCCATGCGATTGCCGAAGTACAGGCGAATGGCGGACAAGCCGCTTTCATCGATGCGGAGCACGCACTGGACCCTGTCTATGCCCAAAAACTTGGCGTTAATATCGATGAACTGCTGCTGTCCCAGCCGGATACAGGGGAGCAGGCGCTGGAAATCGCTGAAGCGCTCGTCCGAAGCGGTGCCATCGAAATTATCGTTGTCGACTCGGTCGCGGCTCTTGTACCAAAAGCCGAGATTGAAGGGGAAATGGGAGACTCCCACGTCGGCCTCCAAGCACGTCTCATGTCCCAAGCACTCCGGAAGCTGTCGGGTGCGATCAATAAGTCGAATACGATTGCTATCTTCATCAACCAAATCAGGGAAAAAGTCGGCGTCATGTTCGGGAACCCGGAAGTCACTCCTGGCGGCCGCGCGCTGAAGTTCTATTCCTCTGTCCGTCTTGAAGTCCGCCGTGCAGAACAATTGAAGCAAGGCCAGGACATCGTTGGTAACCGGACAAAGATCAAAGTGGTGAAAAACAAGATTGCCCCTCCGTTTAAAGTGGCGGAAGTGGACATCATGTATGGCGAAGGGATTTCCCGCGAAGGGGAAATTATCGACATGGGCTCCGAGCTCGACATCGTCCAGAAGAGCGGATCCTGGTATTCCTTCAATGAGGAGCGCCTTGGTCAAGGACGTGAAAATGCCAAGCTGTTCCTAAAAGAGAACAAAGGGCTTCGTGATGAGATCATGTACAAAATCCGTGATCATTACGGCCTTGACGCCGAACGGATTCTTCCAGAGGCAGATGAAGAGGAAGAACCGGAAGAATTCAGCCTTCTTGAAGAATAAACTTGTTGAGCAGCAAAGCATTCCCGCTTTGCTGTTTTCTCTATCCAGATTAGTGAGCGAGCGCTCAGTCGGTTGAGAGCGAGGATAGGCTTGTCGCTGATAAGCCGCCTTCCGCTTTTCCATTGTCCAGCTACGGTCGGCAACGACTAGCAGACTTCGAGATTGCGCCTACGATAAGTCAACATCGGCTCCTTCGTCGCCGTGTTTCCTTTATCTGGTTGCAATCCCTCCGGTCCGTACGCTCCTGAGCAAGCCGCCCTGCGCTTTTCTTTGCTTGACTTTATGTGGGGGCGGATTTAAAATTAACATGTATAATTTTAAAATTTTAATGCATGAATTTTGAGACGGGCTTTGTATATTGAGACTTTTGTTGAGATGTACCAGCCGACATGTTAAAAGCATGATACAAGTTCATAGCAAGGGGAGGTGAAAGTATGGAATTACTCATCGTGATCATCTCCATTTTGCTTGCCCTATTCGTCGGTGTAGTTGTTGGCTATTTCATCTTTAAATCCATTGGGATGGCTAAGCTTACTGGTGCGCAAGGTTCCGCTGAGCAGATCGTTGAAGATGCAAAGCGGGAAGCAGACGCATTGAAGAAAGAAGCGCTTTTGGAAGCTAAGGATGAAAATCATAAACTTCGTATCGAATCTGAACGCGAACTTCGTGAAAGAAGAACCGAATTGCAAAAACTTGAAAATCGATTATTGCAAAAGGAGGAGAACCTCGACAGGAAGGACGATATCCTTGACAAGCGGGAAATTATGCTTGAAAAGAAAGAGGACTCTCTAAATGGCAGACAACAACATATTGAAGAGATGGAAAGCAAAGTGGAAGAAATGGTCCGCAAGCAAAAAACAGAATTGGAGCGCATTTCCGGCTTAACGCGGGAAGAAGCGAAATCCATCATTCTGTCAGGCGTGGAGAAAGAGCTGGCGCATGATACCGCTCTAATGATCAAAGAAAGCGAATCCCGTGCCAAAGAGGAAGCCGATAAAAAGGCGAAGAACATACTCTCGCTTGCCATCCAGCGCTGTGCCGCCGAGCACGTTGCTGAAACGACCGTCTCTGTCGTCAATCTTCCGAACGATGAGATGAAAGGTAGAATCATCGGACGTGAAGGCCGGAATATCCGGACATTGGAGACGTTAACCGGTATTGATCTGATCATCGACGATACGCCGGAAGCGGTCATTCTATCTGGCTTCGATCCGATTCGTCGGGAAACGGCCCGGATTGCTTTGGAAAAATTGGTTCAGGACGGGCGGATTCATCCGGCCCGGATTGAAGAAATGGTAGACAAAGCAAGACGGGAAGTGGACGAACACATTCGGGAAATCGGGGAACAGACGACGTTTGAAGTAGGCGTTCATGGACTCCATCCAGACTTGATCAAGATTCTCGGCCGATTGAAGTACCGGACAAGCTACGGACAAAACGTGCTGAAGCACTCAATGGAAGTGGCATTCCTTTCCGGATTGCTAGCTGCTGAGCTTGGTGAAGACGAAATGCTCGCCCGCCGTGCAGGTCTGCTCCATGATATCGGGAAAGCGATTGACCATGAAGTGGAAGGCAGCCACGTTGAAATCGGAATCGAACTGGCGACGAAGTATAAAGAGCATCCTGTTGTCATCAACAGTATCGCTTCGCATCACGGCGACACCGAACCGACTTCCGTCATCTCTGTCCTTGTCGCAGCTGCCGATGCGTTATCGGCTGCGAGACCAGGAGCCCGGAGTGAAACGCTTGAGAATTATATTCGCCGCTTGGAAAAACTCGAAGAAATCTCTGAATCCTATGTTGGTGTTGAGAAATCTTTCGCTATCCAAGCAGGAAGAGAAGTCCGTATTATCGTGAAACCTGAACAGATCAATGATTTGGAAGCCCATCGTCTCGCCCGCGATATACGCAAGCGGATTGAAAACGATCTCGACTATCCAGGCCATATCAAAGTGACGGTTATTCGAGAAACGAGAGCTGTAGAATATGCAAAATAAGCAAAAGGAATGATGCTTCGCATCGTTCCTTTTCTTTTTTTATTCGATCATGTGGTAAAATAGGTGGAGTGCTGACATTGGCCATGGATCAATTGAGAGAGAAGGTTTTCGTTTGGATATTTTATTTATCGGTGATGTCGTCGGTTCTCCGGGACGCGACATGGTAAAGGAATTTTTGCCGCGGCTGAAGAAGAAATACCGGCCGCATTTGACGATTGTGAATGGGGAAAATGCTGCCGGCGGACGGGGCATTACTGAAAAGATCTACAAGCAGTTCCTGGAGGCCGGCGCGAATGCGGTGACACTTGGAAACCATGCTTGGGATAATAAAGAGATTTTTGAGTTCATCGAGGGAGCAAAATATTTGGCGCGACCGGCCAATTTTCCGGAAGGGACACCAGGCACAGGCATTGTGTACGTCCGGATTAATGAATTGGAAGCGGCAATCATCAATTTGCAGGGAAGGACGTTTCTTCCTCCGCTCGATTGCCCGTTCAGGGTAGCTGAGAGTCTGATTGAGGAGGCTCATAAAAGGACACCGATTGTGTTTGTCGATTTTCACGGCGAAGCAACGAGCGAAAAGCAGGCAATGGGCTGGTTCCTCGACGGAAGGGTGACGGCTGTCGTAGGAACCCATACCCATGTGCAGACTGCCGATCACCGGATTCTGCCGCAAGGGACTGCCTATATGACCGACGTGGGGATGACCGGGCCTTATGACGGCATTCTCGGCATGGAGAGAGGAGCGGTGATCAACCGATTCTTGACATCCCTGCCTGCGCGCTTCGAAGTGCCAAAAGACGGAAGAAAGCAATTGAGCGGCTGCTTGATCCAAGTTGACGATAAAACCGGAAAAGCAAGAGGAATCCGGCCAATCCTGATCAACGATGATCATCCGTTTGCCGAGTGAACACCATCACACAGGTCTTTTGAAAAGGCCTGTGTTTTTTTGTGCTTTTTCAGAGGTTGTCTGAATATAGTTAGAGTGGAAGGGTGCAGTAGTTTGGCGGCAGTTGGTTGGAGGGGAAATGACAAGGAGGAACAAGAAATGGAGATATTAAAAGTTTCAGCAAAATCTAATCCTAATTCTGTGGCGGGTGCGCTGGCAGGTGTCCTCCGTGAAAGGGGCATGGCGGAAATTCAGGCTATTGGCGCAGGAGCGCTGAATCAGGCGGTAAAAGCGGTAGCGATTGCAAGGGGGTTTGTTGCCCCGGGCGGTGTCGATTTGATTTGCATCCCGGCATTTACGGACATTTTAATTGATGGCGAGGAGCGGACAGCCATCAAGTTGATCATTGAACCGCGCTGATACGATTGAAACACGAGAGCTGTCTTCCTGTTGTGGAAGCGGCTCTTTTTTGAACTTTTTCCAACAACAGCAGGCGCCGGTTGTGAAAAAAAATAAAAAACTATATACTAGACAATGGATATGTATGGGGGATGGCAGCAGAAGTGTCCCCAATAAATAATAGGAACCTTTTCGCTATGGCCGATTAGTGTTTTCAAGATAGAAAGGGGATTTTCATGAACGAGAAACAGCGTTTGGAAAGTCAACAGGTTTCCGCTGCTGCTCCGGCGGCCAAGCAGGGAGAAAAAGATTACAGCAAATATTTTCAGGCCGTGTACACGCCGCCTTCCTTAAAAGAGGCGAAAAAGCGCGGCAAGGAAGAAATTAAGTATCATGAGGATTTTGCGATTCCGGAACAATTTCTCCAAATGGGGAAGGGACGGAAGTTTTATATACGGACATATGGCTGCCAGATGAACGAGCATGACACCGAAGTAATGGCCGGTATTTTCATGGGACTCGGCTATGAAGCGACAGACAGTGTCGACGATGCGGATGTCATTCTGCTCAATACATGCGCCATCCGGGAAAACGCCGAGAACAAGGTGTTCGGTGAGCTTGGGCATTTGAAGCCGCTGAAGCTGGAAAGACCGGATTTATTGATCGGGGTGTGCGGCTGCATGTCGCAAGAGGAATCAGTCGTTAACCGGATCATGGAAAAGCATCAGTTTGTTGATATGATTTTCGGTACGCATAATATTCACCGTCTGCCACAGATCTTGCATGAAGCATACCTGTCGAAGGAAATGGTGGTTGAGGTTTGGTCCAAAGAAGGCGACGTCATCGAGAACCTGCCGAAGGTCCGCCGCGGCAACATCAAGGCATGGGTCAACATCATGTATGGCTGCGATAAGTTCTGTACATACTGCATCGTTCCTTATACGCGAGGAAAAGAGCGGAGCCGCCGGCCGGAGGATATTATCCAAGAGGTCCGGATGCTTGCAGCCCATGGTTATAAGGAAATCACCCTGCTTGGGCAAAATGTCAATGCTTACGGCAAGGATTTCGAGGATATCGAGTACGGACTTGGCGACCTGATGGACGAGCTGCGAAAGATCGACATCCCAAGGATCCGGTTCACGACGAGCCATCCTCGCGATTTCGACGACCATTTGATCGAGGTGCTCGCAAAAGGCGGCAACCTTGTTGAGCATATTCACCTGCCGGTCCAGTCGGGTTCAAGCGACATTTTGAAAATCATGGCGAGAAAATACACTCGCGAAGGATTCCTTGAGCTTGTCCGAAAAATTAAAGAAGCGATTCCGAACGTTTCGCTCTCAACCGATATCATTGTCGGTTTCCCGAATGAAACAGAAGAGCAGTTCGAAGAGACGATGTCGCTTTACCGTGAAGTCGGCTTTGAAATTGCCTACACATTTATTTATTCTCCTCGGGAAGGAACGCCGGCCGCTAGGATGAAGGACAACGTCCCGATGGAAGTGAAGAAAGCTCGTCTGCAGCGCTTGAATGACCTTGTTAACGACCTGTCGCGCCAAGCGATGGAAAAATACGAAGGTGAAATCGTCGAAGTGCTTGTTGAAGGCGAGAGCAAAAACAACCCTGACGTGCTTTCCGGATACACCCGCAAAAACAAGCTGGTGAATTTCCGCGGACCAAAGTCGATCATCGGCCAGTTGGTGAAAGTGAAAGTAGTCGGAACAAAAACATGGACCCTCGACGGAGAATTGGTTGAGGAGCCAGCGGAGGCGGTATTGTAAAATGGCGAAATACACGAAAGACGATATATTGGAACAAGCAACACAATTGGCGAAAATGATCGCGGAAACGGATGAGGTCGACTTTTTTAAACGTGCTGAGGCTCAAATCAATGAGAACCAGACAGTCAGGGAAATGATCGCATCGATCAAGAGCCTGCAAAAGCAAGCGGTCAACTTCCAGCATTACGGAAAAGAGCGTGCGCTGCAGCTGACAGAGGAGAAGCTCGAGAAGCTGGAAGAGGAGCTTGACCAGGTTCCAATCGTCCAGGAATTCAAGCAGTCTCAGGTCGATGTGAATGATCTGCTTCAGCTTGTATCCTCTGCTATTTCCAACACTGTAACGGATGAAATCATCAAATCGACCGGCGGAAACCTTCTTCAGGGCGAAACCGGCTCAAAAGTGAATAATAGTTCGGCAAGCTGCAACTGATTTTGGGAGCCTGCTGAACTTTAACAAAAAAGCCGCTATCCAGTGATGGCGGCTTTTTACCGTACCACCACTGTTCCGGCAGTTCCGCCTCTCCAGAACGGGTCCCGCTTCTTGAACGGCCTTTCCCCCACAGGGCGTTCACCCCGCCTTCTTCGCCCGCATATCGTAATGCATGCAGGGCAGATGCCGGGCAAATGGGCACCTGCGTATAAGCACACTAGTCTATTGCCCCGCATACGATGAAGGGAAAATGAAGGAGGAGGTTTCGCTCGAATGGCAGAATATAGAGAGATTATAACGAAAGCGGTCGTGGCGAAGGGACGCAAGCATACGCAAGCGAACTATTCCATCAGCCCGCAGCACCATCCTTCGAGCATATTAGGCTGCTGGATCATCAATCATAAGTATGAGGCGAGAAAAGTCGGGAAAACGGTGGAAATCCACGGCAGTTTTGACGTCAACGTCTGGTATTCCCACCATGACAATACGAAAACATCTGTCGCGACAGAAAAAGTTGAGTACAAAGATGTCATCAACCTGAAATACCGGGATCCAGACTGCCTCGACGACCGGATGGTCTCAGCAAGAACAACACAGCAGCCGAATTGCGTCGAAGCATCGATTGCGAAGAAAGGCAATAAAATTGTCGTTAATACAGAAAGAGGCTTTAAGGTAGAAGTGATCGGGGAGACGAAAGTATGTGTCGCTGTCCATCATGGGCACTGCTCTGATGACGATGAAAGCAGCAGCAGTGATGAGCATCATGCAGGACTTGAAGACGCAGAATTCGAGAAAATCGACCCGGACTTTCTAAATAAGGAAAAATAGCAGAAAAAGAGCGGGGATGCGGATCCCCCTTTTTTTATTGTCTCCTTTAGGGAGGAATGTTTGCCAAGAAGGGGGAGGGGCATCTGTGTTATACTAGGAAAAGATGAGTTTTGGGAACGGAAAGGATTTTGGTACATATGCAGTCTTACACGCCGATGATGCAGCAATATATGAGAATAAAAGCCGAATACGAAGATGCGTTCTTGTTTTTCCGGCTTGGTGATTTTTATGAAATGTTCTTCGAGGATGCGTTGAAGGCATCGCAGGAATTGGAGATTACGCTGACGAGCCGTGATGGGGGAGCGAAGGAGAAAATTCCGATGTGCGGCGTCCCCTACCACTCAGCTTCCGGGTATATTGAAAGATTGATAGAAAAAGGATACAAAGTGGCGATTTGCGAACAGACGGAAGATCCGCGGCAAGCGAAAGGGGTCGTTAAGCGTGAAGTCGTCCAGCTGATCACGCCGGGAACACTGATGGAAGGCCGAGGACTTGCGGAGAAAGAGAACAACTATATTACCGCGGTCACATCATTTAGCAGTGCTTCCTTCAGTCTTGCCTATACCGATCTTACAACAGGTGAAAACCGGGCTGCTTTGCTTGGCGGGACAATCGACTTGCTTCTGAATGAGCTTTCGCTGATTGAGACAAAAGAGATCATCGTTCCTGGGGATTTCAATCCTGAGTGGAAAAAACGGATCAAAGAGCGGACTTCCGCTGTCATTTCGATCGAAGACGAAGTAAAAGAGATTGAGGAGTTCGCCGAAAATTGCGCTTCGCTTTCCTGTGAGGAGCTGACGGCATCGGCTTATCGGCTGCTCCATTACTTGAAACGGACGCAAAAGCGGAGCTTAGAGCATCTGCAGCCGTTCCAGTCTTATACAGTCGATCACTATATGAAAATGGATTATTATTCGAAGCGGAATCTTGAACTGACGGAGTCTCTGCGCGGCAAGGGCCGGAAAGGAACACTCCTTTGGCTGTTGGATGAAACGTCTACAGCGATGGGTGCTCGCAAGCTCAAGCAGTGGATCGACAGACCGCTGATTGAAAAAGCGGCGATTGATGAGCGGCTTCATTTTGTCGGTGTTCTAAAAGACCGGTTCATTGAGCGGCAGGAACTCAGGGATCTGCTGAAAGGCGTATATGATCTGGAAAGGCTTGCGGGCCGGGTTGCATTCGGCAATGCGAATGCCCGTGATTTCATGCAGCTGAAACGATCGCTCATGCAGATACCATCTATCCGCGACCTGCTGGCGGAGCTTTCAGATCCGGCCATCAGCAAGCTTGCTGACAGGCTTGATCCGTGCAATGAGCTTTGTGACCTGCTGGAGCGGGCAATCGTCGAAAGTCCTCCGATTTCACTGAAAGAGGGCGGCATTATCAAAGACGGCTATCATGCGGAGCTGGATACATACCGGGATGCAAGCCGGAACGGTAAAACTTGGATAGCCGAGCTTGAACGGAAGGAAAAGGAAGCGACCGGAATCAAATCGCTGAAAATCGGCTACAACCGTGTGTTCGGCTATTATATCGAAGTGACAAGAGCGAATGTGCCGCTGCTCGATCCGGATCGTTACGAACGGAAGCAGACGCTGGCGAACGCGGAACGCTTCATCACCCCTGAGCTGAAGGAAAAGGAGGCGCTCATCCTCGAGGCGGAAGAGAAGAGCACCGAGCTGGAATATGCGCTTTTCTTGGAAATTCGCGAAACGGTCAAGAGCTTTATCCCGAGGCTGCAAAATACAGCCCAGATCATCAGCGAGCTTGACGTATACCAGGGGTTTGCTACAGTCAGCGAGGAACGCCATTATTCGAAGCCGGATCTTAGTCCGGGCCGGATCGTGAAAATCACGGACGGTCGGCATCCTGTTGTTGAAAAAGTGATGGGATCCCAAGAATATGTGCCCAATGACTGCCGCCTTGATGAAAAAACGGAAATGCTGCTCATAACGGGTCCGAACATGTCGGGAAAAAGCACCTATATGCGCCAGATTGCTCTAACAGCCGTCATGGCGCAGATCGGCTGCTTCGTGCCGGCAAGTGAAGCAGAGCTGCCAATTTTTGACCAGATCTTCACGCGGATTGGAGCGGCCGATGATCTGATTTCGGGCCAGAGTACCTTTATGGTCGAGATGCTTGAAGCGAGAAACGCCATCGTCAATGCGACGAAAAACAGCCTGATTTTATTCGATGAAATCGGACGGGGTACGTCGACATACGACGGGATGGCACTCGCCCAGGCGATGATCGAGTTCATTCATGACCGGATCGGCGCAAAAACGCTGTTTTCGACTCACTATCACGAATTGACGGTGCTCTCAGAGGAACTATCCATGCTGGAAAACGTCCACGTAAGTGCTGCTGAACAAAATGGACGGCTAGTCTTTTTGCATAAGGTCAAGCCGGGTCCTGCAGACAAGAGCTACGGTATCCATGTCGCCGAGCTTGCAGAGCTGCCGCATGACCTGATTGCGCGGGCAGAAGAGCTGCTGGCGGATTTTGAAAAAGAAAAATCGGCAGAAACGGCAGCACCTGTTAAGGAAACGGCAGCAACTGTTGAAGAAGCGGCAGAGCAATTGTCTTTCTTCACAGAAGCAGGGCCGGAAAAAAAGAAACTGCCGGCAAAGGAACAACGGGTGATCGAGGAACTCAGCGAGATGAATGTGCTGGAAATGAACCCGCTCCAAGCGCTTAATGCATTGTATGAGTTGAAGAAGAAACTGAAGAAATAAGGAGGCGGAGAGGTTGCGCGAAATTATCGAACTGGATGACGCCCTTTCCAATAAAATTGCCGCCGGCGAAGTTGTCGAGCGGCCCTCTTCGGTCGTGAAAGAGCTGGCGGAAAACGCCATTGACGCTGGAAGTACAGTAATCGAGATTGATATCGAGGAAGCAGGACTCGGCAGCATCCGGGTGCTCGATAATGGAAAAGGGATCGGGCCGGAAGATGTAACGGCTGCCTTCAAGCGCCATGCGACGAGCAAAATTAAAGACGAGAATGATCTGTTCAGAATCCGCACGCTCGGCTTTCGCGGCGAGGCGCTTCCGAGCATCGCCTCTGTTTCCCATCTAAAAATCACAACCGCAAGAGAAGGGGAACCGGGAACGGAAGCTTATTTGGAAGGCGGAAAGCTGATCAGCGAAAAAATGGCTGGCAGCCGCCGGGGAACGGACATCCTTGTCACGAACCTTTTTTACAATACGCCGGCACGGCTGAAATACATCAAGTCGCTGCAAACTGAAATGGGCCATATTACGGACATCATCAACCGCCTTGCCCTCTCCCATCCGGAGATTTCTTTCCGTCTTCGCCATGACGGGCGCCAGCTTATGCAGACGAACGGGAATGGTGAGGTGCTGCAAGTCCTTGCCTCGATTTACGGAGTGGCAATCGCCAAAAAGATGGTAAAAATTGAAGCGGAATCGCTTGATTTTTCGGTGAGCGGCTATATCGCCCTGCCGGAAGTGAACCGGGCTTCCCGCAATTATTTGTCAACGATGGTGAACGGGCGCTTCATCAAAAATTTTGCCATCGCCAAGGCCGTGCAGGAAGGTTATCATACACTTTTGCCAATTGGCCGATACCCTGTCGCCCTTTTGTCCATTTCGCTTGACCCGATCCTTGTCGATGTAAACGTCCATCCGGCGAAAATGGAAGTTCGGCTCAGCAAAGAGCAGGAGCTGTATGAACTGATTGCGGAAACAATCAAAAACGCATTCCGCAAGCAGCGTCTTATTCCAGACGGGCAGTCTGCGGTCGTGAAAAAGCCTGCTCCCGTGTCCGAACAGACCGCGCTTCCCCTTCATGAGCGGACGGAAGAGCGGAAGCCGAAAAAGAGTTTTACGCTGTTTGAAAAGGAACCGCTGCTCCCGGCGGAAGAGATGCGTAAGCTATATGAGGCAGAGAGCAGCAACGAAAAAGTTGTCATTCCATCTGTACCTGATCTCTTTTTGCCGCAGGAAGTGAACGAGCCGGCTCCTGAAGAGATTACGGCCCGTTCACCTGAAAGGGAAGGTGAGGCGCGGGTTCCCCGGCTCTATCCGATCGGGCAGATGCACGGGACCTATATATTCGCCCAAAACGAGGAAGGGCTGTACATTATTGACCAGCATGCTGCACAGGAACGGCTGAAATATGAGTATTTCCGCGAGAAGGTCGGCGATGTCAGGCAGGAAGTACAGGATTTGCTCGTTCCGATCACACTTGAGTTTTCAACTGATGAGGCGGTAAAAATCACCGAGCATGAAGAGGAGCTGAAAAAGGTTGGCGTGTTCCTTGAGGAGTTCGGCACGAACAGCTTTATTGTCCGCTCCCATCCGCAGTGGTTTCCGCGGGGTGAAGAGAAGGAGATCATTGAAGAGATGATCGAACAGGTGCTTTCGATGAAAAAGGTCGACATCAAAAAGCTGAGGGAAGAAGCTGCGATTATGATGAGCTGCAAAGCCTCCATCAAGGCGAACCACCATTTGCGCAATGATGAGATCCAATCGCTGCTCGATGATCTCCGGCAGGCAGAGGATCCGTTCACCTGCCCGCATGGACGGCCGATCATCATTCATTATTCGGTCAGGGAAATGGAGAAGATGTTTAAGCGGATCATGTAAGAAGTCTTGAATTTTTCACAACTCGAAAGATGAGAGCTGTCTGTCATCTTGTATAATGGGGTGGGAAGCGGTTTTTCAATTGGTAACCGTTCCAATGATCGGGAATTATATTATTTTCTTATAGGAGTGTTAGGGGATGAACACTTTTCTTATCGTTGCGGCGATTGTCACTGCGATCGCGGCACTTGTAGGGACGCTGCTAATCGGTAAAGACATCAGCAAAAAACTGAAGCAATACGAAGTTGAAGGGGATACGCTCGAAAATGAGCTGAAAAGATCCAATGAATATGAGACCACATCGCTGAAAGTGAACATTAAATCGCTGACATGGGTCTATGTCGGTCTTGCCCTTGTCACCATTTTTACTTGCCTGGGAATATTTTTCTATTAAACATCTGCGGCCGGTCCCTGAGACCGGCCGTTTGTTTTGTTTATCCCGGGCTTCTTGCTATAATTAGGGTAACCAGATATGGAAAGCAGTGAAATGTATGGAAAAAGAGAAGGTCATCGTGATCGTCGGGCCGACAGCTTCAGGGAAAACGAAAACGAGCATCGATGTCGCAAAGCGCTTCGGCGGGGAGATCATCAGCGGCGACTCGATGCAGGTGTACCGAGGAATGGATATTGGAACGGCGAAAATCACCCGGGACGAGATGGAAGGCATCCCCCATCATCTTATCGATATCAAAGACCCGGATGAGCCTTTTTCAACAGCCGAGTTCCAAACGCTCGTCCGTGAAAAAATCAGTGAGATTACGGACCGCGGGAATGTCCCCATTATCGTCGGCGGCACCGGCCTCTATATCCAGTCTGTCCTCTATGATTACCATTTTTCCCCCGCAGCAGGTGATGAGGCATTCCGTGCGGAGATGGAAAAAAGGGCTTCAGAAGGAAAAGGGATGGAACTTTATGAGCAGCTCAGACAGATTGACCCGAAGAGTGCGGCGAATATCCACCCGAACAATACAAGAAGGGTCATCCGGGCGCTTGAAGTGTACCATCTGACCGGAAAGACGGTAAGTGAGCAGCAAGAGAAGCAAACGGCAGAACTTCTCTATGATACGGCACTGGTCGGCCTTACAATGGATAGAGAGCTGTTATACGAGCGGATCAACCGGCGGGTCGACATGATGATCGAAGCAGGTCTGGTAGAAGAGGCAAGGAAATTTTTTGATTCTGGCCTCCGCGGGGTACAATCTGTTCAGGCGATCGGCTATAAGGAATGGTTCGCTCATTTTGAAGGGCGGCTCACCTATGAGGAAGCTGTAGAGGAACTGAAGAAGAATACTCGCAATTACGCAAAACGGCAGTTAACCTGGTTTCGCAATAAAATGGACATTGCCTGGTTTGATTTGAACCCCGAAAGGGAACAATGGAGTAAAGTTGCGGAAATAATTGATTATATAGCAGGAAAGCTGCGATTATAATCGAATACATAAGTATAGAGAAGATAGAGGAGGACGTTAAATGAAGCAACCGATCAATATTCAGGACCAGTTTTTGAATCAACTCCGCAAAGAGAGTGTCCCTGTCACTGTCTTTTTGCTAAATGGATTTCAGCTTCGCGGACAGGTGAAAGGCTTTGACAATTTCACCGTTCTTTTCGAATCTGAAGGGAAGCAGCAGCTTGTCTTCAAGCATGCCATCTCGACATTTGCTCCTCAGCGGAATGTAAGCATCAATCAAGAAGAGCAGTAATCCTTTCTCCGGGATAGAAAACGCGCAGCCAAGCATGCGCGTTTTTTGTATGGTCTTTTAAAGACAAGTTAAAGACTTGTCTTTTAGTTTCTGCTCGACTAATAGTTATAGTGAAGGATACTTTTCACAATCAGTCAGGGGTGATTCGAATCGAAAAAATATACTATTTGAACTCTCATGCAACCGTGAAGTTTGCCGCTGAGGAGCTTGAAAGGCTGCTGAAGAAGGCGGGCCAATTGCCGGAAGTTATAAATGGGGCTGTTCCCGAGGTTCCGGGAAGGGCGGTATTGCTTGATGTTGACAACGAAGACGGCGAAGGGTTTGTCATCGTTCAAGAAAAAGAAGCCGTGCGTATTACCGGCAAAAACCCTCGGTCACTTCTATATGGGGTCTATCGGTTTTGCGAACGGATATATGGTTTCCGCTGGCCCGCGGCTGGAGAGGAAACAACAGTCGAACAAAAAGAACAGCTGCCGCCTGAGGGGATTTCTGAAGAACCCCTTCTAAGAAGACGCGGCAATATAATCGAGACGATCAACGACCCGGGATACATAAAGGAACTTGTCGATTGGGGGGTGAAAAATGGGCTGAACGAATTTTTCTTCACCTTTTTCCTATGGGATTCGGTCAAGAATGAGATCGAAGCCGAACTGCTGCGCCGGGATGTGAACGTGACCCTTGGCGGCCACAGTCTCCGCTATCTTGTGAAAGAGGCTGCCGGGGCAGAGGCAGCAAATGAGAGCGTCCGATTCTTCTCTGGCAATTACGAATTACAGGACAGGGTGATCAGCAGGATTGTCGATCAGTGCAGGGCTGAGCCTGTCATCAGGCGGATTTCCCTTTGGCCGGAGGATATCGGGGTGAACGAGCGGGAATATGCTGATTTCCTCCCTGTGTACATCGCGTTCATGGAAAGGCTGCAAACACGGCTGCTTGAGGAGAATCTCTCCATCGAAGTTGAACATATTGTCTATAATGCAGGGCTTGCCTGGAATATGCTTGAGCGAAATGGCTGCCGGGCATCAAGCGAATTGGATGTGCTGTATGCCTACTGGGGACGGGATTATTCAGAACGGATTGATGGCGGAAGGGAAGGCGAAAAAAGAGCGGCCTTGGCACTAAAAGACTGGGTGAGCGAAGCGAAAAAATATCGGACTTCAGTGACAGTCCTTGAGTATTACAGCGATCATTTTATGTTAAGTGAACTGTTTCCGCCACTGTTTGAGCGGATCCTGCAAGACGTTCAGGACTATAGGAACACCGGTGCCCGCGGTCTGCTCAATCTGATTGTACCGCTTCACATACGGGAACCGGGATCGGAGCTGGCCAGAGAGTATCCTTGGCGGAAAATCCATCAGCTGAACAACTACTTCTATGCGGGGGCATGTTGGGGAAGAAGCCGGGAAGAACTATGCTGTGAATTTGAAACCGTTTACCATAGCGGTTGGCTGAATCTGTTCCTCGGAATGGAAAAGATAATTGCCCGCCAAACGCGCTGGAACACAAATCTTTTTCCTGCGAGAATTGTAGATACCGGAAAGATAGATGATGGTTCCATTGGAGGAGAGGATATCGTCGTCCTGCTTGAAGAAATAAGCAGATTCATAGACAAAGCAGCCGTGCCTGCCAAGGGGGAGGATTGGCTTTTTGCTTATCTTCACCATCTAAAGGAAACGGCAGACACCGTGAGGAAATCCTGGGAGAAAAAGGGGGCAGTCCAGTGAGTTTTGAAAATCTCTATTATTACCGGCCCGCAAAAGAAACATCCGGCCAGTTTGTCAAAAAAACAGTAATTGTCTATGGCGCGACGCCGGCTGGAATTTGTGCAGCGATCCAGGCGGTAAAGATGGGGGCAAGCGTTGCGATTGCTGAGTTCAGTAATCATCTCGGGGGGATTACCGCCAATGGTCTCGGAGCGACGGACTTCGGTGCAAAAGAGGCGATCGGGGGACTTTCCAGGGAGTTTTATGAGCGGATTGGCGCGGTGTATGGAAAAGAGGAACAATGGACGTTTGAACCGAAAGTGGCCAAGCGTGTGTTCTCCAATTGGCTCGATGAATATGGAATCCCTGTCTTTTTCCGCGCGTATTTAAAGAGTGTTGACGTAGAAGCAGGGATCATTAAGAGAATTCGAATGGAAAATGGAGATGTTTTTGAAGGGGATATGTTTGTAGATGCCAGCTATGAGGGCGATTTGATGGCAAAAGCGGGTGTGAATTATTTCGTCGGACGCGAGGCGAATGCCGTCTACCGCGAAACATATAACGGCGTCCAATTTGGACACCCTCACCATAATTTCAAAACGGAAGTTGACCCGTACAGGATCAAAGGCGATAGCGAAAGCGGACTGCTCCCAGGGATAGCGGAAGCTGTCTCAAGCGAAGAAGAGGTACAGGGCAACGGCGACAAACGTGTGCAGGCGTATAACTTCCGCGTTTGTTTGACGAAAAATCCTGCGATACGGGTGCCGCTGCCGAAGCCAAAGCATTATGATCCAAGCCGATTCGAGCTGCTGCTGCGCTATATCGAGTCGGGTGTTTGGGATGCCATGAACCTGCACACGATGCTGCCAAACGGGAAATCGGACCTGAACAATTTCGGGGGATTTTCTACCGACAATATCGGCATGAACGACGGCTGGCCGGATGGCAGCTATGAGGAGAGGGAAAAAATCTTTCAAGACCATGTGAATTATACGATGGGTCTCCTTTATTTTTTAGCCAACGATCAGCGTGTACCGGAACCGGTGCGGGAAGAAGTGTCCGAATGGGGACTCGCGAAAGATGAATTTCCCGAAACGGATCACTGGCCGTCACAGCTGTATATCCGAGAAAGCAGGCGGATGAAAGCGGACTATGTGATGACGGACCATAACTGCCTCGGCACATCGGTCATTCGCGATTCGATCGGACTCGCTTCCTATCAGATGGACTCCCATCACTGCCGCCGCGTTTTGCTCGACGGAAAGGTCGTCAACGAAGGCGACGTGCAAATTCCCATTTCTCCGTACCCGATTTCATATCGGTCAATCCGGCCAAAAGAAACAGAATGCCGGAATCTGGCGGTTCCGGTCTGCCTGTCCAGCTCCCATATTGCCTATGGTTCACTGCGAATGGAGCCTGTCTTCATGATTATCGGCCAATCAGCAGGAGCCGCAGCTGCTCTTGCGGCCAAGCGCGGCACTTCGATCCAGCAGGTGCCGTATGAACTGCTTCGTGCCGAACTGGTGAAGGCCGGCCAAGTGCTGGAATGGGATGACGCAATCGAAGATGATCCGATCGAAAGGATGAAGGAAACGTTCGGCAAGGTTTGATACAGTATTTTAGAGGGGCAGGGCAGAAAGTCAGTTTACACTGATTTTCTGCCCTGCCCTCATTTTTACACTATGCGGTTTTTTATTCTTTAAGGAATCTTTCTGCTATGACACCGGAAGAAAACAAAAATATGAAACTTCCGGTGTCAATCCTCAAGCTATGCGAGCTCTTCTGCAAGAGCCATCACAAGAGCGGCTGGGTAAAGAAAAAGCAGGAGAAGTAACGTAACGTTCTTCTTCTCCTGCATTATTTTTGTACACTGATTGTGCTTCGGGCTGTCTGTTTGCGTTCAATCCGGGCAAACGCCTTTGAGCTGATCCATGTCATTAAGAGCGCCATCCCGCTGCCCGAAAAAAGCGGGATTGTACCTGGCAGGAATGAGATGAAAAAGTATAGTAGCACGGCGGAGACAATCATCAACAGTGCTTCCACCGGCGAATTGATCGCAATCAGCCATACTTGCTTGAGATACTGAAAAAATTTCATCTCGAAATGGACAAAAACCGGAAAGAAAAACAGGAGCGCCAAAATATAGGATAAAAGAATGAAGAGCAACACCGGGATCATAAAGGGAAGCTTCCCGCTGTTCATTTGAATAAAAGTAAAATCATAGTATAGCAGATAGCCGACAAGCGCAAACAACAGCGCAAAACCGTTGAGGGTGAAAAATCCCTTGCGGAACTGTTCCCAAAACACTTGAACCATCGAAAAATCAGTTTCTTTTTTCACGAGCCATTTTCGGGTGACGGCAAACATGGCAGCCGTTGATGGAAAAAGGCCGAAGACGCCAAGCCCAATGACGGTGAATAGAATCCATAAAAAATTGAGAAAGGCAATCCTCACCATCCAATTTGCTATCTGGTTAAATCGGTCCCACCCGCTCATATTCCTTCACTCCTTTGCTACATAGAATATACGCCAAGAATACAACTTTTGGCAAATGAACTCTTTCATTGTTTTGAATTTTTTTGGGATATATGTCTTTTATGGATGAAAAAAGTCTTATCAGATCGAATTATCTGCAGTACGGTTTATCTCAAATAGCTCAGTTTGGCAAGGAGAGAAGCACGCTGAAAGTGCAATGGTAAAATACAGGATATTAAAGACATTTAAGAGACTTGTCTCTTTAGAGGAAAACTCATAAAATAAGACCTAGTTGAAGAATATTTAGAAAGTTGTTGAAAAAGCCCGGTCTCGATTAATGCCGTATCAGCAAAACTGTTCTTACAGCTTTCAAAAACTTTGTATGCGGTTTCAATCGACTGGCTGATCGACAGGCAACAAACAAAAAAGCATGATAGAAGGGATGGAGAGGGGAAAATGTTAAAGAGATTAGGTTTGGTCGTTCTGATGCTGATGCTAGGGATTTTCATGGCGGCTTGCAGCTCGAAAGACGCAGGCACTCCGGATAAGTCCGGAGGCAAGGAAAGTTCTGGAGGCGATTCAGGTGAAAAGATCGGAGGAGAAATTACTGTCTGGGCCCATCCTTTCACAGGTGAAGGAGACGGGGAAAAGAAAATGTGGCAGGAAATCATCTCCGCTTTTGAAAGCGAGCATGATGTGAAGGTCAATTTCGAGCAGATTCCTTGGGCAAACAGAGACCAGAAGATTTTGACGGCCCTTGTAGCCAATAATGGACCAGATGTTTTTTATGCGATTCCTGACCAGATGCCCCAATATGCGGATGAGGGGATGCTTGTCGAGCTTGACCCATATTTGAAAGATCTAGACATGGATGACTTCGTCGATACGGCGCTTGTATCGACAACTTGGAAGGGCAAAACATACGGCCTGCCGATATTGCAGGAAGCCTATACACTCTTCTACAATACGGACATCGTGAAGGAGATCGGCGAAGATCCGGAAAAACTTCCTGCGACTTGGGATGAGTTCAAGGAGTGGGCGAAAAAAGCGAAGGATAAAGGCTACTATGCTACGAGCTACCAGGGCGGCGGCTCATTGAACTCCACATTGTATCCTTATGTGTGGCAGGCTGGCGGCCAGGTTGTCACGGAAAACAATGAAGTGATGATCAACAAGCCGGAGGCAGTCGAAGCCTTTGAATTGATTAACGAAATGTATGAAAAAGGATGGATTCCAGAGGATTCCATCACAGCGATGGAGCATGATGCCCTTTGGGACAGCGGAAAAATCATGGCTGTAATCGGAAGCGGCATTTCTCTCAGCAATAATTTGGCGAAAGGGATGGACAATTTCGTTATTGCACCTCCATTGAAAAATAAAGAGCAGGTTACTTATGGAACGACAGGCATGTTTGTTGTCCCGACGAGCACGGAAAATCCGGCGACTGCAGCCGAGTTTATCAAGTTTATGACAAATGCAGAAAACCAGCGCAAATTTAACACACTCACTAAGTACATCCCAACAAGAGAATCTGCAAAAGATATTTTTGACGGGGACGAATACTTGAGCCAGCTAGCAGGCTACACGCAATATGCACTTCCGGGCGTCATCCATCCAGCTGGACGGACAATTATGCCGAAAATCCAAGCTGAAATACAAACGATGATGGAAGGCAAAAAAACGCCTCAGGAAGCAGCAGATGCAGCTGCTGAAGCAGTCGAGGCAGAACTGAAAAAGTAACGGGCATGCACATGAGGGAACAGGGACCAGGCCGGTATTTGCCGGATTCCCTGTTCCTAACTTACATATGAAATAAGGTGATGAAGCTGGAAATCCAAGAAAACGTACAACTCATGCAAAGAAATAAGCCGACGTTCAAGGCGAGGATGAAAAAGCAATGGGACAAAAATGGAATGGTTTATATTTTCCTCATACCGGCTTTGCTCCACTTTCTGATTTTCCAAGTGTTCCCATTCGCCTTCAGCTTTGTTCTCACTTTCATGGACTGGAAAATTATCGGGTCACCGGAATTTGTCGGACTGAAGCATTGGAAGGCGTTGTTCAGCGACAACCTCGCCTGGAAATCAATCTGGAATACCGTTCTCTTCTCGATCTATTACATCGTTCCAACGATGACGCTCGGCCTGATCCTGGCACTCATTATCAATTCGGGCGTAAGGTTCGCCAACTTTTTCAAGGGGATCTTTTTCCTCCCGGTCGTCACCTCCTTTGTTATCATTGCTGGGATATGGGGCTGGCTTTTCCGGGGAACCGAGTCGGGATTCATTAACTCAATCATCAGCAAAATCGGTATCGCACCGCAGCTTTTCCTGTCAAATTCTAGTCAGGCATTAATGGTACTTGCCGGGCTTAGTATTTTCAAAGTAGCAGGAAGCACAATGATTTATTATTTCGCCGGGCTGCAATCCATACCAAAGCAGTTGTATGAAGCAGCTAAAATCGACGGTGCTTCGAAGCAGCGGATTTTCTGGACGATCACCTTCCCGCTTTTGAAGCCGATCCATTTCTACGTGGCAATTGTGACGACAATCGGTTCGTTCCAGATTTTTGATTCGGCCTACCTGCTGACAGGTGGCGGACCGAACTATTCGACGACGACGATTGTGTACTATTTATACGAGCAGGGATTTACGTCACTGAATTTGAGCTATGCATCTGTTCTTTCCTATGTATTGTTCTTTATTATTCTCATTATTTCCCTCATACAGCGAAAATACCTCGGACAAGATGCGTCACTCTATTAAACTGGCAGGGATGATAAGGGAGATGGAATGATGGTAAAAAAAATAGTTTCTTATACGACGATACTTATATTGGCACTCGTGTTTTTATTGCCGTTCATCATCATGGTGCTCGGCTCACTGAAGCAAATGCAATACGCCTTGCTCGACCCTTTGTTTTGGATTCCGGACAATCCGACATTGATAAACTATCTCTATATTTTCAATGATGGCATATTCCTTAAGTGGATCATGAACTCGGTGGTCATTACGATCATCCCAGTGGCCAGCCAGATGTTCTTTTGCGCGGTGCTCGGTTATATTTTTGCGAAAAAGAAATTTCCGGGAAGAGAGCTTATTTTCTGGTTGTTCATGGGCGTTATCATGATCCCGCAGCAGCTTTTGATTATACCGAAATACATCATGTTCGCCGATTTCGGCTGGATCAATACGTATTGGGCATTGATTATGCCGGAGCTGTGGGGAATCATGGGTGTCTTTCTCGTTCGTCAGTTTTTACAAAGCATTCCGAATGATTTGGAGGAAGCTGCCTATATGGACGGGGCAAACGATATCCAGATTTTCATGAAGGTCATCTTGCCGCTGTCTGTGCCGGTCATCGCAACGGTTGGAACGTTCTCTTTCATTTCCAACTGGAATGATCTGTTCCAGCCGCTCATCTTCATGACGAAGGAAAGCATGTTCCCTGTCACGGTCGGACTTGCAACACTGATCGGGAAGGAAGGGAATTTTGGAATCGAGATGGCGGGTTCGACACTGTCTTTTATCCCGACCTTTTTGATATTCCTGTTCTTCCAGCGCTATTTCACAGAGGGTATTCAGTTGTCCGGGCTGAAATAAAAAGAGAAAGGCGTGAAAAGATGGACGAAATGAAAATCGGGATTATTGGGCTAGATACATCGCATGCTCCGGCATTCACCGAATTGCTGAACAACCGGGAAGCACCGTTTTATGTACCGGGAGGCTCTGTAACCATCGCTTTTCCCGGTGGTTCCCCGGATTTTGAACTGAGTGCGTCAAGGGTCGGAGGGTTCACGGAGAGGCTCAAGGAGGAATACGGCGTGGAGATGGCCGGTAGTCCGCGCGAAGTTGCTGAGGAGGCCGACGCCGTCTTGCTCCTTTCAGCTGACGGCCGGCTCCATCTCAGCCAATTTGAAGATATCGCTGCCTATCGTAAACCCGTCTTTATTGATAAGCCGTTCGCTATCCGGTCGAAGGAGGCTGTCATGATTGCGGAGCTCTCAACCAAATGGGATACACCGGTTATGAGCTCATCCGCCCTGCGCTTTTCCGCTTGCATGCAAAGAGCACTGGGCGATGGCCCTTCTGCCGAGATTATGGGCGCCGATTGTTTTGGTCCGATTGAATTCGTGCCGACACAGCCGGGGCTTTTTTGGTATGGCATTCATACAGCTGAAATGCTTTTTGCCGCCATGGGTATGGGAGTGGAACGGGTGCGCGCTGCATCCGCCGGTCATGCTGAGGTTGTTACAGCCATTTGGAAGGATGGCCGGATTGGTACTTTGCGGGGGAAAAAAAAGGGCTCCGGAACGTTTGGAACGGTGATCCATCGGGCGGAAGGGGCTGAATTCTACGCGGTCAGGGAGGAGGACAGGCCCTTTTATGCTGACTTGCTGAAGGAAGTCATTGGATTTTTACGGGACGGGAAGACACGCGTGCCCCTTCAGGAAACAATCGAAATCATTCGGTTTATTGAAGCAGCGAACGAAAGCAGGGAGACAGGGAAAGAAGTCAGGTTATAAAAAGACCCCCCCAACCATATGGTCAGGGGGCGATCCTTTATTTTGCGTATTCGTCATGAATGAAAGAAAGCCGGTATATCCGGCGTGGCCGGCCTTTATGTGTCACCTTCTCTTCGCCGATGATGTCAACGAGCTCGGCATCCATCCATTTGAGCAGAATCCGGTGGGTGCTGCGGATGGTGATGTTGAGCGTGGAGGCAAGTTCCTGGGCAGTATAATCAAATTTCTTATGGCGGGCAACACGGGCCATCAACTTCGTCATATAAGCGGCGGACATGCCCGCCTTTTCTGCCTTGTCGAGCAGGTCGGCATCCGTGATTGCCAATTCATAGCGCTCATACTGGGTGTCGGTCGTCATGTCAACGGGCCCGAGCACGCTCCGGTCTTCCCTGACGATATAACAGACATTGCCGCCGAGCCCTTTCGATTGCCTGAGTGCGAGCCTCGCATGGCTTCCTGCTTCTGCCGCTGTCCGTCCAAAACCGACGCCGACACTCAACGTGACACCTGCTTCGTTTTTCGTTTCGCGCAAAAGCGGGAGGAATTTATAGCCGCGTGTTTCGCGCTCGAAGATCCCACGTGTTGTGATGAACAGATACTCATTTCCGAGCAAAATCAGGTGGCCGTCCAGCTGTTTCACATAATCAAGCAACATTTCTTGCACTTTCAGTTTTAAAAGCTGGACATCATGCTCGGACGTGTATGTTTCAGCTACCTGGCGGAAGTTGTCGATGTCGACGAGGCCAAAGACGATCTGGGACTCTTTATTCCTTCTTGTTTCTGTCGCAAGAAGAGCCCGTTCAAGCGAGACGATCATGTCCTGGTTCGTCGGCGTGGCCCATTGATTGGGGATGTTGAGCTCATCCAGCTTTTGAGCGACCTGCTGGATGCCGGTTAGGATCACCGAGCGATCCTCCTTATGGTTGCGGATATGAAAGGCGGTGATGTCGTCGACAGAGAACTCCTTCGCCGGTTTTTTATACAACTTCAGCTCATTCCCGCTCTCGCCGAATTCATGTAAAATCTGTTCGACGTAAGTCGGGTCGATCGTATCAACAGACAGCTTCTCCAACCTAGAACGATTTTTCAATAGAAAAAGAGAACGGTACAGGCCAGTGCCCATCAACGGCACATGATGGACGGGAACACGAAAATCGAGAGCCTGCTTCGCCGTATAGTAGGAGTGATATTCGGTGAATAACAGGACATCGACTTCATTCATAAGTGAAGCGGCAACTTCTGCAGCTCCGTTGTCTGTTCCGACAGTACGGAAGAGCGGACGGAAGTTTGGGAACGTTTTCAAAACTTCCTTCGTCTGACTGTGAAGCGCTTCAGATCCGATAATGCCGATTGTAATTTCCTGGCGCTCCCCAGCGGTGTGATCAGACATAATTGAATTCCCCCTTTTTAGACAGTGAAAAGACATGTCTCTATTGAAGATTGCTTCTATCATAATCGGAGATGAAAAAAATGTCAAAACATTCATTCCTTTACAGTGGATTAAAAGACAATTAATGGACTTGTCTTTTAATCAATTTGTCCATACAATTATGACGAATCAAACAATTGAGCGCAGTGTTAGAGTTGCACTGCGGTGAATAGGAGAGATGAAATGAAAACGATTGCAGAACTGGAAGAGTTTATGACAAAGCCTTCAGCTGACTTAGTAAAAGACATGCAGACCATTGACGGCGACATTTTAATATTGGGAGTCGGCGGAAAAATGGGCCCGACGCTTGCCAAGCTGGCAAAACGGGCGATTGATGAGGCAGGGGTTGAAAAACGGGTGATTGGTGTTTCCCGGTTCTCCTCCGGTACATTACGGGAGGAGCTGGAAGCGGCGGGAGTCGAAACAATTGCGGCAGACCTTCTTAATGAGGAGGAGCTTCAGCGGCTGCCTGAAGTCGAAAACATTATTTACATGGCTGGAAATAAGTTCGGTACGGTCGGCAATGAACATTTTACGTGGGCGATGAACGCTTACTTGCCAGGGAGACTGGCGGAGAAGTTCAAGGATTCCCGAATGGTCGCCTTTTCGACCGGGAATGTCTATCCTCTTGTCAATCTCGCGACGAACGGCTGCTCGGAGGAGTATCCTGTTGGGCCGATTGGAGAGTATGCCCAGTCCTGTCTTGGACGGGAAAGAGTGCTAACCTATTTCTCGCACAAAAACGGAACACCAATGCTGATTTATCGACTCAACTACGCAATTGACCTCCGTTACGGCGTATTGCTGGAAATAGCCAAGCAGGTTTATGAAGAGAGGGAAATCGATTTGACAATGGGCAATGTGAACGTGATCTGGCAAGGGGATGCAAACGAGTATGCACTCAGGTCCTTGCTTCACACCGATTCACCGCCTAAAATCTTAAATGTTACTGGGCCGGAAACATTGTCTGTCCGCTGGGTGGCTGAGGAATTTGCCGAAAGACTCGGGAAACAGCCAATCTTCATCAACGAGGAAAGTGATCAGGCATTGTTGAATAACGCGTCAAACGCGCATAAGCTGTTTGGCTACCCGAAAGTGTCTGTCCAGGAAATGATCGACTTGATTGCCGGCTGGGTGGCGCAGGATGGAGAAACGATTAACAAGCCGACCCATTTCCAACAGCGGGAAGGAGCGTTTTAACATGCTGAGTGCAAATTTGAAACAGAAACTTCTTGATGGAGTGTTTATCCCGGCTCATCCGCTCGCGCTTTCAGAAAATCGCGAGCTTGACGAAGCCGGGCAGCGGGCACTCACAAGGTATTATATCGAGGCTGGGGCAGGCGGCGTAGCCGTCGGCGTGCACACGACCCAATTTGAAATCCGCGACCCGCAGTTCGGACTGTTTGAAAGAGTGCTTGAGCTGGCGATGGAGGAAATTCAAAGGGCTGGCGTATCTGATTCGTTCATCAAGGTGGCGGGCATCAGCGGCAGTACCGAGCAGGCGCTTGAAGAAGCGCGCTTTAGTAAAAAAGTCGGTTATGACCTTGGATTGCTCAGTATGGGAGGATTAGACGATCTCAATGAAGAAGAAGTATTGGAGCGGGCACGGAAAGTTGCGGATGTGATTCCGGTATTCGGCTTTTATCTTCAGCCGGCAGTCGGCGGCCGTGTTTTCTCTTATTCTTTTTGGAAGGAGTTTGCAAGTATACCCAATGTGCATGCGATTAAAATTGCTCCCTTTGACCGGTACGGTACGCTCGATGTTGTAAGAGCTGTCTGTCATTCAGACCGGCATGAAGAAATCGCCCTTTATACGGGGAATGACGACAATATTGTCAATGACCTGCTGACGACGTACAAAATCCATGCAGGCGGGCGCACGGTGGAAAAAAAGATTGCCGGAGGACTGCTCGGCCATTGGTCGGTGTGGACGAAGAAAGCAGTTGAGATTTTTGAGCAGGTAAAACAGGCAAGGGCAGGAGAATCCATCCCTGCGGAGCTTTTGACGCTCGGCCAGGAGATTACAGATGCGAATGCAGCGTTCTTTGATCCTGCTAACGGTTTTAAAGGCTCGATCGCCGGCATCAATGAAGTGCTCGCCAGACAAGGGCTGCTGCAAGGGCGCTGGTGCCTGCTCGACAAAGAAAGACTTAGCCCCGGCCAGCTTGAGGAAATTGACCGGGTATACCGCGAATACCCGCATTTGAATGATGATCAGTTTGTGAAGGAACGATTGGCATCATGGCTGCCGGTCCGGAGCTGAAAGGGGAAGGTCCATTGCGAAAAATTATCGCCAAAAACGGCAAAGTAACTATTTCGGAAGAGGAGAGACCTGAAATCCTGCCATCCTATATTTTGGTGGAGACGATGTACTCGGTCATTTCACCGGGAACAGAGCTTGGGATGATCGGGGCGAGCAAGGAAACGCCGATTGCGCTTGGGTATAGTGCAATGGGAAGGGTCGTGGAATGCGGCAGCGAAATTGAAGATACGGCGGCAGGTGATCTTGTCGCCTGCTACGGAGCTCCCTATACGCATCACGGGGAGTATTTGCTCGTTCCAAAGACTTTGTATGCGAAGGTGCCGCATAATGTGGAGCCTGAAGAAGCGGCACTTGCCGGAATCGGCTCTATTGCCATCCATGCGGTGAGAACGGCCCGACTCCAATTCGGAGAAACAGTCGTTATTGCCGGGCTCGGGCTGCTTGGACAAATGATCGCCAAAATTTGTGACGCGGCAGGTTATCGTGTTATCGCCTTTGATCCGAGTGAAGAACGGGCCGCTATGCTGACAGAACAGAATATCCGCTCCTATTCTTCACAGCACGAAATGGAAACAGCAATCGAAGAAGGAACAGATGGCTACGGCGCAGATGCGGTCCTCCTCTGTGCTGGCGGGAAAAAGTCGCCGCTTACAGACGAGTGTCTCAAATGGATCCGCGACAAAGGGAAAGCGGTCATCGTCGGCGATATCGAGCCTCTGTTTCCACGCAGCCTGATGTTTGCCAAAGAAGCGCAAATCCTTATTTCAAGAGCCGGAGGCCCGGGCCGTTACGATCCGGTTTATGAGCGGCAGGCGATCGACTATCCGTACGGTTTTGTGCGCTGGACGGAAGGGCGGAATATCGCTGAATACATCCGGCTTGTAAGTGAAGGGCGGATTAATGTGAAACCGTTGCTTGGCGACAGTGTGCCTTTTGAAGATGCGCCGGCTCATTATGAAGCTCTCCGGAACAAAGATACCGCAAAGCTTACAGAACTGATCAAATTTTGAGGAGTAAAGGAAGGGAGAGAGTGCAATGTTGAAGGTTGGTGTCATTGGCGTCGGATCGATATCAGAGTTTCATATTAAACCGTATTTGGAGAACGAGCGCGTAAGCTTAGTGGCCCTCTCCGATGCAAATGAAAGCAGGCTGAAGGAGAAAGGCGAACTGTACGGAGTGGGGACGCTTTACAGCGACTATCGTGAATTGCTCGGGAATGAAGACATTGACGCGGTCAGCATTTGCACATGGAACAACAGCCATGCGGAAATTGCAATTGCTGCGCTCGAGGCAGGGAAGCACGTACTCGTCGAAAAGCCGCTGAGTACAACAGTCGAGGAAGCGCTTGCGATAGAGGAAGCCCAGAAAAAGTCGGGCAAGGTGCTCCAGGTCGGATTCGTCCGCAGGCATGGGGACAATGCGAAGCTCCTGAAAACCTTTATTGACAGCGGCGATCTCGGAGAAATCTATTACGCCAAAACATCCTGCACAAGAAGACTCGGCAATCCCGGCGGCTGGTTCAGTGACATTTCTAAGTCCGGCGGGGGCCCGCTGATCGATCTTGGAGTACATATGATCGACATTTGCTGGTATCTGATGGGAAAACCGCGCCCTGTGTCAGTGAGCGGCAATACGTATAAAAAGCTCGGAAACCGAAGCCATATTGAAAATCTCTCATTTTATAAAGCTGCCGACTATGATCCTGATCTGAATGATGTGGAAGACCTGACAAATGCGATGATCCGCTTTGAAAACGGTGCCTCTTTGATCGTTGATGTCAGCTTCACCCTTCATGCGAAGGAAGACGAGCTGTATGTCAAGCTTTACGGTGATAAGGGCGGTGCGGAAATTGAGCCTGAGCTTTCTTTTGTTACGGAGAAGCATAATACAATCTTGAATATGACTCCGCAGATTGATAGCTTAAGCTTTGACTTTGAAAAAGCCTTCAGAAATGAAATCGATCATTTTGTCGGCTGCTGCCTTGATGGCAAGGAAACGATCGCCCCTGTTGAAGACGGGGTACAGGTAATGAGGATGTTGAATGCTGTCTATCAATCTGCCAGAACAGGCAAGGAAGTGCAACTGTAATGGCAACGGTGCTGAAGGCGGATGTGTTGATTGCTGGCGGCGGTTTCGGCGGCTGTGCAGCAGCGATGGCTGCATGTGCAGAAGGATTGACGGTTGTAATGACAGAAGAAACAGACTGGATCGGCGGGCAGGTGACATCCCAGGCTGTTCCTCCCGATGAGCACCAATGGATCGAGCAATTCGGCTGCACGAGCAGGTACAGGGATTATCGGAACAGGGTGAGAGAGACATATGTGAGGACAATGAACATCCGTCACGCCGGAGAACCTTTCAACCCGGGCAACGGCCTTGTCTCGAACATATGCCATGACCCGCGCGTTTCGTTGAGCGTATTGGAGGAAATGCTCTTACCTTATCAACTAACGGGGCAGCTGACGATTCTTTATAAGACAGTCCTGGTATCGGCTGAAAGAGCCGGCAGCCACTTGCGGGTCGTCCAGCTCGCCCATTTGGACACAGGCGAGGAAAGGGCAGTGTCCGCCTCTTATTTTATAGACGCAACGGAGGCGGGGGACCTTCTGCCGCTGGCCGGTCTCGCCTACCGGAAGGGGGCAGAAGCGAAAGCGGAAACCGGAGAACCCCATGCCCTCGAAATGTCGGATTCCGGTGATATTCAGGCGTTTACCCATGTGCTGGCGATGGAGTACCGGCCAGGGGAAGACCATACGATCGAGCGGCCTGATATGTATGGATTTTGGAAAGCGTTTCATCCAGACATCTGGCCTGACCTGTATTTGAGCTTTTATGCTCCGCACCCGATTACGAAAGAAAAGCGGGAATATACGCTTTTCCGGGAAGAGACCGGTTTTCCGCTTTGGGAATACCGGCGGATCTATGACGCTTCCCAGTTTGAAAGTGCTTTTGCTGCAGGAGACGTCAGCTTGATGAATTGGCCGATGAATGATTATTTCATCGGGAATATTTACGATGTACAGCCTGAAGAAAAGGAGCGACATCTATACGGGGCAAGGCAGCTCAGCCTCTCGCTCTTTTATTGGCTGCAGACTGAAGCGCCTCGGCCCGACGGTGGGAAGGGGTATCCGGGACTGAAGCTCAGGCCGGACGTTCTCGGTACGGAAGACGGTCTTGCCAAAGCGCCGTATATCCGTGAATCTAGGAGGATTTTAGCGGAGTATACAATTTGTGAGCAGGACGTATCGCCCGCGTACCAGCCGGGAAAGACCGGTAAAATTTATGAAGACTCTGTCGGCATCGGCTCGTACAGCATCGATCTGCATCCAAGCATGTCTGGCAGGACGTATCTTGATATAGAGGCATTGCCTTTCCACATTCCGCTCGGTGCGCTTTTACCGAAAGAGATGGACAATGTCCTCGCTGGGAATAAAAACATCGGCACGACCCATATTACGAACGGCTGTTACCGGCTTCACCCGGTTGAATGGAATATAGGTGAAGCGTGCGGGGCACTTGCCGCTTTCTGCCTGAAAAACGGACTAGAGCCAAAAGAGGTAAGAGGCAATGCAGAGTATCTGCAAGCATTTCAACAGAAGTTGCGGAAAGACGGATTTGAACTAGAATGGCCAGCTGAATTTTATCAGGATAGGGATGATGTCTCTGCTCCTGCGGCGGCTGTCCAGGAAGGGGGCATACAATGAAGGTAAGCGTTAGCATGTACAGCCTTGCATCTGCGATTGAGAAGGAAAGCTGGTCTATTGCCGATTTTATCAATTATGCAGCAAGTATCGGCCTTGAAGGGGTCGAGCTGCTCGATATGTACTGGAAAGAGGAGGAGCGGGAAATTGCTGAGGTGCTCCCTCTGCTCGAAAAAAAGGGGCTCACTGTTTCCGCCTATGATGTATCCAATAATTTTGTCAAAGAAAATGCGGAAGAACGGAATGAGGAAGCGGAGAAGGTCATAGCGGGCATCCGAACGGCAAAAAAGCTCGGAACGAATATTGTCCGGGTGTTCTGCGGTGACCTCTCGGACGGGCTTACCTATGAGGACGGTCAGGATTGGATCGTCGAAGGATTGAAAGCTTGTGCAGTGGAGGCTGAAAAAGCGAAGGTTTATCTGGCAATTGAAAATCACGGCCTGCTTGCGGGTAAAAGCGAACAGGTTGAAGAAATTATCCGCAATGTCGCAAGCCCCTATGTAAAATCAACGTTTGATACGGGCAATTTTCTGCTTGTTCATGAAGAACCGACGGCAGCCTTTGAACGCTTGAAAGAAGAGATTGTGCACGTGCATTTTAAGGATTTTCGGAAAAAGAACGCACAGGATGAAAAAGATGGCTTCCGATCAACGGAGGGAATGGAACTGATCGGCACCGTTCCTGGTGATGGAATGGTCGACCTTGCTGCGATCGTCGGAGGACTGAAAAAAAACGGATATACAGGCTGGCTTTCCATTGAATATGAGGGGTTTGAAGATGCGAAGGCGGCTAACGAAGAAGCGGTCAGCCGGTTGCGGAAATTAATTTTGCAGGAGGGATGAAGTTTGGCAGACATCATAGTTGCGGATCCGGGACAGATCGATTTTACGGGTACGCTTGCGGAACTTGAGGAAATAAAAGCAATTGAAGAGGCGGCAGATGGAAAAACATCGCTTCTTTCCCTAAAAGACTGGAAAGGATCCAAACTTGAGGGCGCGCGCGTTTACATCCCAGTCCAAAAGGCAGAGGATGGCGGAGAGGTTTATGTCTATTCGGAGCTGGAAAGCTATCCTTTTTTTCAGAAGATCAAAGAGGAGATCGTCAAAGCGGCACAGCCGAAAGGAGTCTTCCGCCTGAGAAGGATCGGTCACTGCGAGGACGTTGATAAACGGGCGGCTAGTGATATGTTGGCGCTGGCGGGATTTTTAGGCGAGCTGCGGAAAGTGAGTGCCAAACGTTCGAAAGCCGGCATGGAACCGCAGCATTTGATTATTACTGCGGTATTTGGCGAAGGTGTATTGGCCCATCTTGAATATACCGTTTCCGGTGAGGAAGAAATTGAGCTGGAATGGAGCGGAGTGCGGAGAATTATTGAATTCAGCAGTACTGAGCTCGGTTTTTCGCCGTTTTTTTATACAGCCGAATCGATCGTTGCGGCCGGCCGGAAAGCGGACAAGGAATGGGTGGACGAGTGGCAGCGGATCTTGGGATGGATCAGAGGAGGTGGAGCAGAATGAAAATCGGAATGATGAGTTTTGCTCATATGCATGCCTACAGCTATGCTGACAGCTTGAAGAAGCTGCAAAATGTCGAGCTTGCCGGGATTTTTGATGATGATGCGGAACGCGGGCAAAAGGCGGCGGAGCAATACGGTACCGTCTATTTTTCCGACATGGACGCATTTTTAGCAACAGAGATGGATGCGGTCATCATTTGCAGCGAGAACAACAAGCACAAGGAGATGGCGGTGAAGGCTGCTGAGGCGAAAAAGCATATCCTTTGCGAAAAACCAATTGCGACGACAATCGAGGATGGAGTGGAAATCATCCGGACTTGTGAGGAAAACGGTGTCATTTTGCAGATCGCTTTTCCGGTCCGCTTCAGCGCACCGATCGCTTCCTTGAAAAAAAGGATTGATGCCGGGGAGTTGGGCGAGATCATCGCTTTCCGCACGACGAACCGCGGCCAAAACCCTGGCGGCTGGTTCATAGAGAAGGATTTGTCAGGAGGCGGGGCCGTACTGGATCATACAGTCCATATGGTTGACATCATGCGCTGGTTCCTCGGGAAGGAAATAACGGAAGTCGAGGCGCATGTCGATTCTTTTTTCCATGATATCGAAGTGGATGATGCCGGCATTCTCACGCTGGAATTTGAAGGGGGCGTCATTGCTGCACATGATGCGAGCTGGTCACGCTTCGCTGAATACCCGGTTTGGGGAGACGCGGCTATCGAGGTGATCGGCACGAAAGGCCGGGCGAAGGCTGATGCGTTCGGTGAGTATTTCCGGATGTTCGAGAGCGGATCAAAATCGCTCTCCCATGTAATGTACGGCGCTGATATGGATTTTGGGCTCATTCGTGATTTCGTCCAATGCATCGAAGAGGGCCGTGAGCCGTCGATTACGGGTTTTGATGGATTGAAGGCACTGGAAGCCGGGCTTGCTGCATACGAGTCTGAAGAAAAGAAAAGGCCGGTCAGTTTGAAAAAGTAAAGGGGGAATCTCAATGGAAATCCGGAGAGTGCAAGGCAGCGAGTTTCAGCAGGCCATCCGCCTGTCGGATAAAACATTTCGGAAAGAAGGACATTCCTCCATGGGAGAAGCGTTCCCGCAAGTTTTCTCTCCGTATTTAAGCCAGTCTTACGGTGCCTTTGACGGATCTCAGCTGGTATCTTTCATCGGCCTTGCGCCATCAAGAGTGAGAATCGGTGAAGCGGTTTTAAACGTTTTTTCGCTCGGATCCGTGGCAACAGATGAAGCATACAGGGGCCAGGGCATTTCGACGGCAATGCTGAAGGAATTGTATCAATACATTGACAAGGCTGAAGCTGCCCTTCTGTTCATCTCGGGTGATCGCGGGCTTTATCGCCGAAACAATTGCCATTATTTCGGAAGTAGAAAAAAATATCTGCTGGAGGCGGCGGACCAGGAGAAGCGGAATGAATTTAACGGCGAGACAAGGGAGGGGACGAAAGAGGACATATTCTCAATCTTGACGTTGAATGAAAAGAACGAAGTACGCTACGAAACGAGTATTTGGGAATGGAATACGCTATTGAAGGCAAGCGGCTATGCGAGTATCTTTAAGCTGAACCAGCGGGTGTTCGTTGCCGAGGCGGGCGGAAAGAATGTCGGCTACGTAGTCGCCGGTATCCCTGATGAAAACAGCACAAAGCAGGAAGCGATCGTGCTGGAGTGGGGCGGAGACAGGAAGGCGGTTTCAGCCATTCTGAATGATTTGCTAGATGAAGAGATTGCAGGAAAGATTGAATTGAAAGTACCATGGGACGATGAGCTGAATGATGAAATCGGAGCCCAGGCTGAAGACATTCGCAATGGAGGGACCGTTTATGTGGTAGACGCCGAACGGCTCATCCAGCAGCTGATGCCGTATTTAATGACGAAGGATGGGCACGTGGAAGAGGAACTTTCGGTTCGGACGGATGGAGAGGAAATCCACCTTACATACAAGGGGAGCGATAAGATGTTGTCGATGGAAAAATTCATCGATGTCCTATTCACAGAGGGCTCTGCGGACGGACCGTTTGCCGAAATCTTCCCGGTACCGCTGCCGAGCACGGAAACATTGCATTATGCTTGATGATTGAAAAGAGCGGTTTAAACCGCTCTTTTTTACGTATTGTTTAACCGGGACTGTGAAATTCGCTAGGACAGACATGCCGTTAGGTTAGTTTTGTGAAATCGATCACTGGGATATCAGCGGGTATAATAACGGCAGCGTGCGAGATGGGAAGCGGAACACTTTTTGCTGCGACGACATATTTGATGTGCTGACTACTAAAATAGCATAAAGGACTTCAGCCTCGATCCAGAGACTCTTTTTCTTTCCTATACATAATAATTAAATCGCTGCTTAATGCCATAGTGTCGTATGCTACGTTCTATTTGGTTTCCTATTTGTTTAGCATGCAGCGTAATCCTATCCGCCCTCTCGCATGCCAAAGTGAATCAAGCCCTTGCCGCCCGAATATACTTATAATAATAGAGGGTGTGACCCTGCACTCTGTTAACGGAGTAACGCCGTTTAATGGCGGAGGTTCAGACTCCGATTGGGCACCATTTTTGGGGTGTGGGCGTATACTGTTGGGGAATGTGGGGTGAGGGAATTTGAGTGAGCCGATTCGGATGAAGAATAATGGGCAGATCAGTATTATGCTGAACGTCGATAAGCGGGAGAAAGTGCGGACTCTTCAGAAGGAAGGGCTACCGGCGTCGCTAGCGGGGGAGCATGCAATCTTAAAGGAAATTGAGGCAGAGCTATCGGCGCTCGTCGGGATGCAAGAGATTAAAAGGACGATGCAGGAAGTGTATGCATGGATTTATATTAATAAAAAGCGGGAGGAAGCCGGGCTAAAGCCGGGCCGGCAAGTACTCCATATGATGTTCAAGGGAAATCCCGGCACAGGCAAGACAACGGTAGCACGGCTGATCGGCAAGCTGTTCCAAAAAATGGAGGTGCTGCCGAAGGGCCACTTGATCGAAGCCGAGCGGGCAGATCTCGTCGGTGAATACATCGGGCATACGGCCCAAAAAACTCGAGACCTCATCAAAAAAGCGACAGGCGGCATTCTTTTCGTCGATGAAGCATACTCATTAGGCCGCGGAGGAGAAAAGGATTTTGGGAAAGAAGCGATTGATACACTTGTAAAACATATGGAAGACAAACAGAACGATTTCATCCTAATCCTTGCCGGATATTCTCGAGAAATGGAAAACTTCCTGAAACTCAATCCAGGTCTTCATTCCCGCTTTCCGCTCGTATTCGATTTCAAGGACTATTCGGCAGACGAATTGATGGAAATTGGCCGCGGAATGCTAGACGAAAAAGAATACGTTCTATCAAACGAGGCTGAGACAAGGCTTAAAGACCATCTGCAGCATATGAAAGCACAACAGTTACCGAGTTTTTCCAATGGGCGGTATGTGCGCAATGTAATTGAAAAAACAATCCGGGCCCAAGCAATGCGGCTGCTAAAGGAACCACATCTTAACCGCACACAGCTGACGTCACTTCTTCCGGAGGATTTGCGTTTTCCTAACCAAAAATAACAAAATTGCGGCGATCATCCGATTGCCGCATTTCACTTACAGAGAATCTTTCTGCTATGATGGGTACATAGTAGATCAGGAAAGAGGCGATGTTGTGGGAGCAGAAATGGAAAAAGCGATACTTGTCGGCTGTCAGCTTCAGCAGGATGCCGACGAGCGTTTTCACTATTCGATGGACGAATTGGAATCGCTGACAGGAACGGCAAACGGAACCGTCGTGTGCAGGCTGACACAGAAATTGGAGAAGCTTCACGGCGGAACCTATATCGGAAAAGGAAAATTAGAAGAGCTCCAGCATCTTGAAGAGGAACTGGAGCCAGATGTGATCATTTTTAACGATGAACTTACACCCGGCCAGCTGAAAAATCTCCAGGATGCCTTAAAAGCGAGGGTACTCGACAGGACCCAGCTCATTCTCGATATTTTTGCCGTGCGGGCCCGTTCAAAAGAAGGAAAGCTACAGGTAGAGCTTGCTCAGCTCCAGTATCTCCTTCCGCGCCTGGCTGGCCAGGGGACAGAGCTCTCCAGGCTTGGGGGTGGAATTGGCACGAGGGGGCCGGGGGAGACGAAGCTCGAGTCTGACCGCCGCCACATCCGCCGCCGAATTGACGAAATTAAGCGCCAGCTCGACACAGTCGTCCGCCACCGGGAAAGATACCGGGAAAGAAGAAAGCGCAACACAGCATTCCAGATTGCGATTGCCGGCTATACGAACGCGGGTAAATCAACTCTTTTTAACCGGCTGTCCACAGCGGAGTCTTATGAAGAGGATAAATTGTTCGCCACACTTGATCCGATGACGAGAAGGCTCATCTTGCCAAGCGGCTATGGCGCGCTTCTTACCGATACGGTCGGGTTCATCCAGGAACTGCCGACCGCACTGATCGCAGCCTTCCGCTCGACACTTGAGGAAGTGAAGGGGGCGGATCTGATATTGCATGTGGTCGACAGCTCGAATCCGGACTATGCCAACCATGAAAAAACGGTGAATGGGCTGCTGAAGGAGCTGGAGATGGACAACATCCCTCAGCTGACTGTATACAACAAGAGGGACAGCGTCCATCCGGAGTTTGTCCAAGGGCCTGGTGAGTCGATCCAAATCAGTGCTTTTGATGAAGAAGACCGGGTGAAGCTAAAAAAGAAAATCGAAGATACGGCAACATCCTTAATGGAATATTATCACGTCCGGGTGCCGGCGGAAGAAGGCCGCCTGCTCTCCGTGCTGAAAAGTGATACAATCATGCGGGAGCTTGTTTTTTTGGAGGAGCAGGAAGCGTATCAATGCAAAGGGTACGTATTGAAAGACCATCCGGTCACAGGCTCGCTCCACTTGTACCAAATTTGAACGGAAGCAGAAGGGGTTTGGAAACGAATGTTATTTAAGGAAGAACAAATGGCGGTCCTTGAGCCGATCATTGAAGAAATTGAAGAAAAAATTGCGCCGGTCCACAGAAAAATTGACCGGATGATCGAAAAGAATCAGCTTCGCGTGCTTGTAAGCTTTCAGAAGCATAAAGTGAGCGACACCCATTTCACACCGTCCACAGGCTATGGCTATGACGATGGCGGCCGCGACACACTTGAAAGCATTTATGCCGAAGTGTTCGGCGGAGAGGCAGGGCTCGTCCGCCCGCAGATCATCTCCGGAACGCATGCAATCACGATTTCACTTTTTGGCGTACTCCGCCCGGGGGATGAGCTGCTCTACATTACGGGAAAACCATATGACACATTAGACGATGTAATCGGCAGCAGCGGAAAAGAAACAGGGTCGCTCCGTAACTTCGGAATCAGCTACGACCACGTGGACCTTACAGCAGAAGGAAAGGTCGATTTTGCCGGAATCGAGAACAAGTTGAAGCCGAACACGAAGATGGTGGGAATCCAGCGGTCGAAAGGATATGCAAGCCGTCCGTCGTTCACCATTTCTGAAATCGAGGAAATGATCCGCTTTGTGAAGGAAATAAATCCAGAAACCGTTGTATTCGTCGACAATTGCTACGGCGAGTTTGTCGAAGACCGGGAGCCTTGCCATGTAGGGGCAGACTTGATCGCCGGCTCGCTGATCAAAAATCCGGGCGGCGGTATCGTCAAAACCGGCGGCTACATCGTCGGCAAGGAAAAATGGGTGGAGCAGTGTGCATACCGGATGACTTCGCCGGGCATCGGTGCTGAGGCGGGTGCCTCTCTATACAGCCTGCTCGAAATGTACCAGGGCTTTTTCCTTGCGCCTCATGTGACTGGCCAGGCATTAAAAGGCGCCGTCTTTACCGCCGCATTCCTTGAGAGGATCGGCATGCAGTCAAACCCTGCATGGGACGCAAACCGAACCGATCTGATCCAGGAAGTCCGCTTCCCGAACGCCGAGATGATGATCGCTTTCTGCCAGGCAATCCAGGCGGCATCACCGGTCGATTCTTATGTGACGCCAGAGCCGTGGGCAATGCCAGGGTATCAGGACCCGGTCATCATGGCGGCAGGCGCATTTATCCAAGGAGCAAGCATCGAACTATCAGCCGACGGACCGATCCGACCGCCCTTTTCGGCTTACGTCCAAGGGGGCCTGACCTATGCCCATGTAAAAATTGCCATCACTTCTGCCGCAATAAGATTACTGGATAAAGGTTTAATTACCATCGATTAAGTTAATATGTAATATGAGGGCAGCTATTTCCAGCTGTCTTTTTTACAATTTTTCTTGTAAAATAGTGAAGTTAAAATATGATTTTTATATGGGAGGACTTTGGAACAATGGGCATGTTTACGAAAGAAAGCATTACGCAATTGGCTGAGGAACAAAATGTAAAGTTTGTCCGGCTGCAATTTACCGACATTCTTGGCACGATTAAGAATGTGGAAATCCCGATCAGCCAGTTAGGCAAAGCCCTCGACAATAAAATGATGTTTGACGGGTCATCGATTGAAGGGTTTGTCCGGATTGAAGAATCGGACATGTACTTGTATCCGGACCTTGACACGTGGGTCATTTTTCCGTGGACTGCTGAAAAAGGCAAAGTGGCACGTCTCATCTGCGACGTCTATGATGCTGACCATAAGCCGTTTGCCGGAGATCCGCGCAGCAACTTGAAAAAAGTATTGAAAGAAATGGAAGGACATGGCTTCACACATTTCAATCTCGGACCTGAGCCGGAATTTTTCCTGTTCAAGCTGGATGTAAATGGTGAGCCGACTTTGGATCTGAATGACAACGGCGGTTATTTTGACCTTGCTCCAACCGATCTTGGTGAAAACTGCCGCCGTGATATCGTCCTTGAACTTGAGGAAATGGGCTTTGAAATCGAAGCCTCCCATCATGAAGAAGCACCAGGACAGCATGAAATCGATTTTAAATATGCCGATGCCGTCACTGCCTGCGACCATATCCAGACGTTTAAACTCGTCGTCAAAACAGTCGCGCGTAAGCATGGCCTCCATGCAACATTCATGCCGAAGCCGCTCTTCGGTGTCGCCGGATCCGGCATGCACTTCAATATGTCCCTATTCAACGGGGGAGAGAATGCATTCTACGACCCGAACGGCAACCTGGAAATGAGCGAAACGGCGTACCAGTTCATGGCCGGCGTCATCAAGCACGCACCAGGATTCACAGCAATCACAAATCCGACTGTGAATTCATACAAGCGGCTCGTACCAGGCTATGAGGCTCCATGCTACATCGCTTGGTCCGCACAAAACCGGAGCCCGCTTGTCAGGATTCCATCATCCCGCGGCCTGAGCACAAGAATCGAGGTGCGCAGCGTCGACCCGACCGCCAACCCATACTTGGCAATGGCCGTCCTTCTGAAAGCCGGACTGAGCGGTATCGAAGACCAATTGACACCTCCGCATCCGGTCGACCGCAACATCTATGCGATGAACAAAGCAGAGCGACTCGAAGAAGGCGTCATCGACTTGCCGTCTAACCTTCACGAAGCACTCGAACTGCTGCAGCAGGATGAAGTCATCAAATCCGGACTCGGCAAGCACATTTTCGAAAACTTCATCGAAGCGAAAGAAATCGAATGGGATATGTTTAGGACCCAAGTACATCCTTGGGAACGGGAACAGTATATGAGACAGTACTAAGCTAGAGGGAGTAAGTGTTTCGGGGTGGGGTGACCAATGGAATTAGTCTATTCATCCGCGCTACCCCAATAGTACCCCATAAAAAATCTTTTAAAATGAGGCTGGGACATAACTAGTCTCTAACCAAGAGAAAGGTGAAATTGAGCGAGTCAATTTCACCTTTCTCTTTTTGTTATTTATAAATTTAGGATCCACTTGCTGTGTTGGCCGTAAACTTACGTAAGTTCACGGCCATTAACGCGAAT
>NZ_JBWBKF010000023.1:0-72118 GCF_057657925.1 Lederbergia sp. B243.17 | reverse complement strand
TACTGCCTGACAATGCTGTCCGACGGCACAAAAGCCAAAGAAGTCGAAGACAACGTCTCCACCTACGACATCGCCGAACTACTGGAGAAATCGGTATGTGGAGAAAGAATAGCGGAGGGCGATTGATCAGGGGCGACAGGCGACGGAGGAAAAGAGGAACTGCTCAGGCTGAACCTGAGCAGTTCCTCTTTTTGTGGGATGCCTTTCCTTCCCCCATTCGGCTCATTGACCCGTCCGCTTTGCGGGTGATATGCTGGAATCATCTGCCGGAATGGGGGATCTGTTTGATATGAGTGAAGACAAAAAGGTTGTCCGGTTCGATCCCAATCGGAAACCGGATCGTTCAAAAAAGAAAGTCCGGCCTGAGAAAAAGCAAGAAACAAAGAAAAGTGCCTGGGACGGGGTTTATATCTTCATCTCGGAGTTGATTGAAATCATCACCTTCCCCTTTATACTGCTTTACCAGCTTTTTCAATGGTTTTTCGGCTTGTTCAGGCCGAAAAAATAACCGGCTGATTCACAGCCGGCGAGTTTGTGTTCAAACTTCATTTACTCCCTCTTATCTTTTTCAGGTCCACTTGTTAAAATCTCATACACTTTTCTCTTGCCCGGCCTTCTTGTTACTTGCCTCGGATATTCGACATGTTTTCAAGAAGCAATGCCTTTTTCAGAGATAACATTTTTACTCCTCCTGTCATTTCAGGTGGCAGGGGCCGTATCTGTGTCATAGTCGGGTTCATGTTCCAAGCCTTGCCAGTCTCGGTATAGGAACGATACACTGAACGTGAAAACCGGCAATATCAGCATATTTACAATCATATAAGCCCAGTTTAATAATGCGGGCTGCCCGGTATAAAATAGGATGCCGGCAGATAGACCATAGCCGAGCAGGAAGTCAACGATGGCAAACAAAGCCAAGAGACCGAGAAGGCTGAGAAAATTGCTTTTTCCGAATTGGAAAGCTCCGCTCAAAAGCCTTTTCCCCCGATGGTTACCCAATGTCAGTACAAATGGTATCCCAAGAAACAGAATGAGCACGGCGATTCCCGGCAAGGCGAAAAGAAGCAGCCCGAGCGTTGTAAGCAATGCATACGGGATACTCCATATATAGGCAGGAAAGCCGTACTTCAGCATATCTCCAAGCAGCCGGCGCCATGTTACAGTTTCTTCCTCCTCTTCTTGACGGACGATACTAATTAAAGGCAGCTGCATTAAAAAAAGTACAATCAACATGAAAACCGCTTGGATCATAGACGGCCATAGCGGGATTTGATAGTAATAAAAGGGGAAGGAGAGATAGTTTACGACAAATGTATAAACGATTTGGATCGGCAGGATGATGAGCAGCCCAACCCCCAAAACCTTCCAAAATCGATACTTGTATAATTCTGCGCCTTTTTTTAAAGAACTCCACATAGGATCACCTGTTTTCTATTTGCTTTTCCTCTTCATTTTCCGTCTAATTTCTTGGGTTGCGAAATTTGTTCAATATTTCGCGGGCATGCACTTCTTCTTCCAGCGGTACATTTCCTCTTGAGAGCAACTCACCCAATTCCTTCATCTCTTCATGATGTGTCTGATGGTTCATCATGTTTTTCTCATAGGGTTTCAATTTCGTTGCGAGCAGCAGCGTAGATGGATTCAGAATCGATTTTTTGCTGTTGACGAAGTGAATAACCCGGTTCCTCTCTTCTTCGGTTTCAAGCTGACGGGAGTTTTGCCTGTACATCGCATTTGCCATTCCATGACGATATTCCCTCGCTTCAACTTGGTCCTCTACTGTCGCCAATTCGCTCTTTTGAATCCGTTCTAGAACATACAGGCTCTTTTTTACAAGTTCAACTAATCGCCTCTGCTCGGCAAGCATATCCCCGACAGCAACCTGAACGGATTTGAGGTCGTTTTGTATAGAGGCGGAGAGCGGACCAAGTTTGGACTCAATCTCTTTTAAAATCCCTTCAAGCTTTAGATAATTCTTTTCAAATGAAGGATCGATCCATTTCATTCCTTTATGAACGGTTGTCTCAATGCTATGGTTGAAATCAGTGGCGATCAACGCTACTTTTTTTATCGTTTCAAAACTGGGGACAGTGCCGTTCTTTTCTACGATGAGCTGCTCAGCTGCCGGGGCAAACGTGAAGAAATAATAATCGTTGTTGTCAATACGAAAGATAGCGGGAAAGACATCCGGTGTCTCGGATGGTGTGTGATACTGTCTCATAGCTACTTTTACATTTTCCGGTACATCATTCATTCTGATCATGGTTGTCTCTCCTTGCTCAAATGGCTTTAATAATTTTCCTATAAATGGCATGAAGGAAATGCATCCGCATCTCCCTCATATCACATTTTTAAAATAAATTTTCTTCTAGTTAGCCTCCGAACCAGCCTTTAACCTTATTCCAGCCTTTCTTTGCCCATTCTCCCACCTTTTTTGCGCCTGCGACAATTGTATCTTTATGTTTGTATATTTTTGCACCTGCCCAAAGCACCCCGCCGACTACCGCAACTCCTGCGGCTACTGGTGCACCGGCACCTGTTGCGCTCAGCACAACGGCGCCGGACATCAATGTCTCGCCAAGGCTGGCAATCCCATCATTTACATCACCATTTGCAAAGTTCATATAGGTTTCGGCACCTGAATACGCTGTGCTTACAGCAGCAAGCCATGGTGCCGCTTTTCCTGCTATCCCCGTTCCCATATCAAACGGTTTTGCCACCTTGGACAGCAAGGAACCCGCTTCTGTTGTTGCAGCGGAGAAGGATCCGGCAGAACTTACGGTGTTAAAAGCGTTACGGATGTCACTGCCTGATTTAAAAAATTTGCTTAGATGCTGGGCGTTTTCAACTCCCGACCAGACATCCATTCCGAGACGCCCGGCAGCCCCGAGCGCCGTCTCATCATTGTCAAAGGTATGATTCAGCCCGGCTTTCAATACATTCGTCATTAAATTCTTATTGTAATTTTCCCCAAACGTATCCCATGTGTTTTGTCCAGGTGCTTGGTCAAGCGCTTCAATCGCCGGGAAAAACACATCATCCATCAGGAACTTATTTCTCTGGTAATCCATATCATCCTGGAAGGGATGCGGTTTATCTTGGACATATTCCGGAGTGGAACCATTTCCATTGTCAGGATGCGCCCCTGATCCACCTCCGCCGCCGATTCCGGTACCGTCCGGAGACGTCCCATCCGGTACATCGCCTCCCGGCAAATTCCCTCCTGGTCCATTACCGCCGGGAACGTTGGCTCCTGGAACATTCGATCCAGGTGTATTGGCACCCGGGGCATTCGAGTCAGGTGTGTTTCCGCCATTTCCATTCCAATCAGGCGCTTCCCATTCCGGCCTATCCCATTCCTTCACTTCCCAATCGGGGGATTCGGTCTCTGGAGCCTCCCATTCCGGCGTTTCCCAATTTGGCGTTTTCCCACTTGGCACCTTCGCATCCGGAGCATTCCATGACGGAGGGCTCCATGCGAATGCCGACAGTGCGAACGGTCCAATCTGCATGAAAATGATAAAGAAAAGAGCGATAATCGCGGAAAAGCGCCTTCTTGTTTTTCTTGTCACTCGTCTTACCTCCTTTTGTTTTCTTTTTGTTTTATAAAATGATGCAGAGGGAGAATGTCTGGCAATTTTCATGGAAACATCCTCCCTCTGCTTCTTTTCATGAAGAAACGGCTGGTCTCAGAGCTCGATATTCAACGACCAGCCGTCCAGTCCTCTTGCAAAGAGCAGTTCCGGACCGCTCCCTTTCTGTTTTACATATCGTTTTTCTTCAGGCATCTTCTCGTCATACTTGAACGCCTTATAGCGGGTCGAAGTGGTGACCTGAATCCGGTCGTCAACAAAGTTGATTTTTGTGTCTTTCACAACGCCTTTATTCTTTCGGATATTGGACGATACCGCACCAGGGATTTTCCCTTCAGCTGTCGAAACTTCTGCGTAAACGAAGCCTTTTAAAATCGGATTTCCAGGTAAGTTAGACGCAAGGACTGTATTGTAAGCCTTTGTCTTCACTTCGACATTCGACCAATTCGGATTAGAAGCGGAAATCTGCTGCTTTGCAAGGTTGATTTTTGGCCCTAGTGCAAGGACCGGATATTCCTCCGGCGTCAGGCTCGCATCATAATCTTCTACAGCAATCTCCAAATGTTTCATCACGATGGATGTAGCCACTATACTGGCCTGTTCGGCGTTGTTCGAAGATCTTTCCTTCAAAATAAAGACCTTGCTCAAGCTTCCGGCAATCAACAAAAAAATGAGAAACATGCTGAAGGAGCCAATAATAAATATGGTTGTATTCCCTCGTTCATCAAGCCATTTCATCAGTTCATCATCCTGCCGCTGATTGTTTTGGAAAAGGGTATTTTCGGAAGCGCTCCTGTATACTCTTTCGGTACAAAGATCAAGTCCATGTCGACCTTCACCTCAAGTTGAAAGTCATCGCCGCCTTCAATCGCCATATCCTTGAACTCCAGGTTTTTCCCCGAAGTTTTAATGACATTTCGCGCAGCTTCTCTTGCTTCTGACGAGCTATTCGTCACTGAATACGTTTTGGCAGCCTCATTAGCCGCCGATTGTGTAATAATGATGGCATATCCAGCCACTATAAATTGGAAACAAACCATCATAATAAAGAAAATCAGGGGCAGCATCGCTAAAAATTCGATCGTTGCTGCTCCTCGTTCATTCTTTATCATCTTTTTCAAACTCATTACAAGTCCCCTTTCCTTGTAAGTGGAGACATAAATTCTTCGAAACTTTCATAGCAGATTGCTATATTCCTACTTGACCTTTTCTTTTTTAATCCGCTTCAACTCAGCCATCGTATCAGCGAGACTATCATCATTTGCTTGATTGAGTGCTTTACTGAATTGATTTAACTTATTTTCGATTTCCTTAAAGTACTCTTTATTCTTCTTCTTCAAATAGTCCGTTTGCTCAGAAGTAAGTTTCTTTTGATCTCGCAGCTCCGTAAGCGCATAGTCGATTTTGAACTCTTCACTCTGCTGCTTCGGATGCCAGCTGTTGACATAGGTGGTAATCTCGCGCCATTGATCATAATAGTGCTCTTTGGATTCCATTGCCTCCTCGAAATACCATTTGAGCCATTCATACGAATCCTGAATCGTTTTCTCGAATTCTTTTTTCAATTGATCATGGTTTTTTGCGTTTGTGTACGTACCGCCTGCAGCATCCGCTACATCCTTCAGCTGCTGCTGTTCATTATTCGGCACGTCAAAACCGATAATATGGACAACAGGTGATATTCCGGACTCTTTCAATTTGGCTGCTTCTGCAACCGGATTGCCGTCGCACGTTTCCACTCCGTCACTGACAACATAAACAACGTTCTTGTTCTGTTCACCTTTATAAGGCTCAAGATCCTTCATAGCGCCTTCAATGGCACCTGCTAAAGGTGTCCATCCCGCTGGTTTAAAACCAGCCAATGATTGTTTCAGATTCTCCTGATTGTAAGGTGTGATCGGATAAACTACTTCGTTGGCAGCGCATGACATTGCCTTATCTGCCGAGGATCCTGACCCTTTATGGCCATAGACCCGCAATCCGACATTCGCCTCTTTTGGAAGGCTGGAGGCGAACGATTCAATCGCTTCTTTGGCCAAATCCATCCGAGTTTTGGAGCCGACCATATTTGCCATACTGCCGCTGGCATCAAGTGCGATTATCACATTATAGGAACCTTGTTCTTCTGGAGGGGCTCCTTCTTCTTTAGGATTTCCCAGTCGCTCCATCAATTCTACCGGATCATCATATTCCATTTTGACAAGGGAATATAAATACGTATGAAGCTTATCCAGCTCTGCTTGTTCTGCATCTTCGGAAAGCGGATCGATTGTCTCCAATTCCGCCTTTGCTTCGTCATTCAAGGAAGCACTGTCGTAAGAAAGTTTGCCGACCGGGTATTCAACAATTTCCTCTATGGTTTGAGGAAGCGGGGGCGCCTCCAAAGAAAGTGTCCGTTCCTCTTTCTTTTGATTTTCTGGTTTCGAAGGAGTTTCTGCCTTTGCATCTTCTTTCGGCTTCGTATCGGACGGTCCTTCTTTCGCTTGGCACCCCACAATAAGTAACATCAATAGTATTGCTGCTAAAAAGAAAAAACGTTTTTTGAAGTTCACATATAAAACTCCATTCTGTCTGTCAGATTCCTGGATGTAAAAATTATTGTCCGCCGCCAACTTGGTCGATGATGCCAGAGATTTGCTTGATGATGGACGTCGCGATACTTTGGTCGTTTCCGTTTTTCACGGCAGTGGCGACAACCGCCATCAATGTGAGGATGACAAATGCCAAACCAACCCACTCAATTGTTGTTGCTCCTCTTTCATTTTTTGTCTTCTCCGTTAAGGATACGTATAGATTCATGCATGCCCCGTTAAATTTCTCCATTAATTTGTTCATCTTTATTCCTCCAAAAAGTGTATTTTTTTATTTCTCCAAACATCTCAACAAATGCTCTTCCTTCATGAACCACCTCCCTTAAAATAATTCCAGAATATTATTTTCGCCGAACAGAATGTTTAAGATCATCATCCCCAGGATCATAATCATCACCAGTGGAGCCATGACCAGAGAGATAATCAGTGTAACCTTCGGCGAGGCCTTTGCCGCTTTCTCTTTGATAATTTCCAGGTTCAGGCGGCGCATTTCCTCCGCCTGATCACTAAAGGTTTGCGAAATCGGTACGCCCAGCCGATTGCCCTGCATCAAAGCCTTGATAAAGCTTTGAAAATCCTCGTCACTATTTCTTTGCAGCAAATGCTGATAGGCGATTTCACGAGGCAATCCCAGTTCCACTTCATGCAAAAAACGCGAGAATTCGTCCCGTATCGGTCCAGAATAATACTTGATGATCTCTTTAATCGCATTTTCCAAACCTGATCCGGATTGGAGGTTGATGCTTACCGTATCCAAAAAGTCAGGCAGATCCCTTCTAAGCTCAATTTGCCTTCTTTTAACCGCATTCCTCAGACCGAAAATCGGAAGAAAATAACCGACAAAGGGCAAAATAAGGAAGGCTACATTCCCAAACGGCAATCCTAGAATAAACATGACGATCCCGACCGCGAACCCGATTAGGACAAGCAAGATTTTGAAGCCCTGGAATCTTGACACAGTGAGATCATACCGGTTCCCCGACCGAAGCAGAAAATCTTCAATTTCCGCAGATTCACTGAAAAAGTTGATTCTTTCCCCAATATCCGCGAAGTCATCTGCATATTTCGACAACTTGTGAATCATATTTTCTATGAAACTTTTCTTTTTAGGCTGGATGAGGCTGCTCGTGACCGCAACCTCGTTGATGTGTTCACTTAAAACCTGTCTTTCTTTTGAGTATTGATAAAGGCTGATTAGGCCGATTAGCATAAAGACCCAAAAAGCGAATGTGAGTACTACAAAAATTGTATCCATCGGCTACACCCTTATATTTGTGACGGCTCGAATGAGGAGGGAAGCGATGATCATTCCAATAAGGAAGATGGTTCCCAATATCATTCCCGGCACTGTAAATAACGTATCCAGGAAACCGTCCATGATCAGATTTAACATCAATAACAACGCAATCGGCATGACTGGCAATATATAAGATATAAACCGCTGTTCAGCTGTGGCCGTTTTTACACTTTGGCGAAGGACCTTCCTGTCTTCAAGCGTATGGGCCATTTCTTCCAGACCCTTTGTCAGATTCCCACCGGATCGTTTTTGGATCAGAAGGGCCGCCGTGAACAACTTGAACTCTCGGGTTGGAACTTTGCTTTCCAATTCTCTGATTGCCGCTTCGAAATCAATTCCGAGACGCAAATTATGTGCAAGCTCCTTGAATTCTTTTTTCGCTGGAAGAGCGATTTCGGTTGCGACCAGTTCCAGTCCCTGGTTGATTGTCATCCCTGCTTTTGTACTGTTCGCCAAAATCCTGCATACTTCCGATAATTGGTCATTCATCAGTTCAAGGTTTTTGTTTTTCCTCAAGAGGAAAATAACAAAATAGCTGGCAATGGTCGCGATGATTGCTGCACTTAAACTGACTGAAAGGCTCATTTCAAAAAATTGATACAGAATAAGAGCGATGGCAAAGCACAAGAATGCCAATACCGTAAAAAACTCCGACGGCAGCAACGGCAAATTCGCGCTGATCAGCTTTACCTTGAACCGTTGGGCAAAAGGGGTCGCATCAAAACGGTCCCCGAAAGTCGACAGGATACTGTTCCGCTTTTTCTCCCTTGCCAAGATGGTTTCGTGCTTTTTCAATACAGCCCGCTTGTCGGAGCGGTAGCCAAGATAGCTGTACAGGCACCAGACGAATACAAGCACCGCCAAGCCGTAAATGACGGCCATTTGCATTTCTTCTGACATCAGCCCACCTCCTGCGGAATGAACATTTGATCGGGAAGATCAATGCCGAAGATCCGGATTCTTTCCAAGCATTTCGGCAAATAACCGGTCGCCTGGAAATAGCCTTCGATTTCACCGTTCTGCTTCATCCGAACCCGCTTGAATTCGAAGATTTCATTGATGCTGATTTCTCCGTTGTCATCGCGGTGAATTTCACAGATGGAGGTGATCTTTCTCGTTCCGTCAGTCAGGCGCTGGGCCTGGACGATAATGTCAAGCGCTCCGACGATGTATTCCCGGACGATATGGGACGGCAGGTCCATTCCGGCCATGATGACCATCCCTTCTACCCTGCGGAGTGCGTCAAATGGCGAGTTGGCGTGGACGGTCGTGATCGAACCTTCGTGACCGGTGTTCATCGCCTGCAGCATGTCGAACGCTTCGGCGCCGCGGACCTCTCCGACGATGATCCGGTCGGGACGCATCCGGAGCGAGTTTTTGACGAGCTGGCGAATGGTGATTTCCCCTTTGCCCTCCATGTTGACAGGACGGGCTTCGAGGCCGACTACATTCGGCTTGTCGAGCCGCAATTCCGCCGAGTCCTCGATTGTGATAATCCGTTCCGCGTCAGGAATCGAATTGCCCATGACGTTCAGGAGCGTTGTTTTCCCGCTGCCTGTACCACCTGAGATCAGGATGTTCATCTTCGACCTGACGATTGCGTCGATGAAAGTAGAGAACGCTTCGTTCAACGTTTCAAAATTAAGCAAATCCTCCATCTGAAACGGCTCTTTCCGGAATTTACGGATCGAGACGACGGGGCCTGTCAGAGAAATCGGCGGTATAACGGCGTTCACACGGCTTCCATCCGGCAAGCGGGCGTCGACCATCGGGGAACTTTCATCAATGCGCCTGCCGAGCGGCGCGACAATCCTGTCGATGACGTGGCGGACATGGCTGTCATCCTTGAAAACGATTTGAGTTTTCTCCAGTTTCCCAAGTTTCTCGATATAGACCGATTTTGGTCCGTTGATGAGAATTTCGGTGATTGCCGGATCTTTTAACAGGGGCTCCAGTGGACCGAAGCCGATCGATTCGTCGATGATCCGTGTCAGCAGTGCCTCTTTGTCATGCCGGGGAATGATCACTTTCTCTTCGCTCATGAACTGGCTGATCAGCTGCTCAATTCGCAGCTTCATCTCGCCTTGAGGTAGATTGGTGAGCATTTCAAGATTGGATTCCCGCAGAATCCTTGCTTTATAGTGATCGACTAGCTCGCTGATATATGGATTGTCATAAGCATGCCTCTTCGACTGCATGTGGACGATCGCTTTGTCCTTTGTTCTTTCAAATAATGACATGTCTCATCAGCCCTTTTTTCGTTGTTTTTCAAACGGTGATGTATTGGGTTCAAATCCTAACGTTTCTTTTCGTTATTCTATAGATTGCAAAACCCACTTCCGAATTCCTCTCGCAAATGGAACGAGCTTCTTTTCATTCGGCTCTTTTCGGAAAGGCTCACTGATGTTCACTTTCGACTGCACACCCTTGATGTCTCTTGAAAGCTTGGCTGCGATCGGATAATTCAGCACTTTTTTGACATCAGCCGGCTGCAGCTCGTTTTCCCTGCCGACTTCATTCAGCAAAACTTCCATCCGCTCCGCCGGGTCGATCCCCAATCTCTGAAACAATGTTTCTACTTGTTTCAGTGTCGATACGGACGGCGTGTCGAGAGTCAGCACGTAATAGATTTTGTCCGATTCCTCAAGTGCCGTAAATGTCTGTGCATCCATATGGCCCGGCAGGTCGACAATGACGAAATCATAGCTTCTCCTGCACGTCCGCAGCAGCTTGGAGACAAATCCCTCCGGCAGCCGCTCGGCCATTTCCGCATCCCTGGGGCTCAGGAGTACTTCCAGCTTGGAATATTGCTCCTTTTGCGAAACATTCCGAATATGACTTTCGTTCAATTCATCAACAACCGGCAGCAAGTCGGCAATTGTTCTGTTCGATTCAATCGACAGGAACGTCTCAGCCCCGCCGAATTGCAGGTTCAGGTCAATCAGGATCACTTGCGCAGTCGACTCGAACTTCAATGTCTGTGCATAAGCGCTAGAGATGAGCGTCTTTCCGACTCCGCCCTTCCCGCTGTAAAAGGAGACAATCTTGCCTCGTCCTCTTTTAAATGATTGGCTTGCCGCTGTCTCACTCGCTTGGCGTTTCCTCTCCTCAGCGATATGGATGATGCTGTCCAGCCTTCCGTACAGCATCGTATTTTCATCCGGCAGTACAAAAAAATCTGTTACGCCCGCCCGTGTCACACTGCGCAGCATATCGAAATCCTGTCTCAGCGCGATGAAAACGACCGGGATATACGGATTGACCGAATGGATATAATCAATCCAATCGACAAACGAATGGTCTTCACTTTCAATCAGAAATATTAAATCCGGTGAAATCCTGTCTAGCTCAGCTTTCAGTTCCCGGTAGGTGATGCTGTCTGTTTTTTCAAACTCACTTGCGACTCCTGCTAAATGGACAAGTGATTCCTCGTCCTCGCTAACGAGCAATATTTTCAAATCCGCACTCATACCTGTCCTCCAACATCATGGCGGATGGCCCGCATCCCCATTTATGATTTGCCCTCTTCTTTATTATCTGCAGGAGGATTTTCCTGCTTAGGCTCTTCTTGTTTTTGTTGTTCTTCTTTAGACTGATCTTTTGGAGCGTCTTCCTTAGGCGCATCCTCTTTCGGTTTTTCTTCCTTCTTCTCTTGGGCCTTGCCTTCTATCTCATCGAGGTTGACATCGCTCTTTCCAACATTTGCTTTCAGTACCCGTATGCTGTCCGCATAATTTTGCATATGAATGATGAGCGGCGCATCCTGGGCAGAGACTTCAATAGCAATTCCCGAAAATTTATCGTCTTTCTTCATTACCGCAGCGACCGGGATGTCCTTCATGAAAGTCGTGGTGACCGGTTTGCCGGTAAAGTTTTGTGAGATGATCAAGTCGACCCTGTCGAGCGCGTCAAGCTGCTGGTCGAAATGGACTCGTTCAGATTCTGGCAGCGCCACAAGCCGGTTGTTCTCATCCCTTGCATTTGATACCGGTTTAATCATCGTCTTCGTAATGACGTCATCGCCAGACAACGGGACAACAAGCACCTTGTCGATTAAGTCTTTCACATCGGTAACATAGGAGCTGTTGATGTATTTGTTTGGCATGTCGATCGCCTTCACCTGTTCCGGCTTAATCAGTGTCCGGGACGGTATATCAGCAGCAGCAACATAAATCTTCGTCATGCCTCCCAGTTCCGCATTCAATGTCTTAATTTTCTGCAAGAACATGAATCCGGCGATTGCAGCGAGTAGTAATGAAATCGCTAAAAAAATCAGTGCTCTTCTTTTTGATTCAAGCATCCCTCTTTGACCCCGTTTCCTTAGCAACAATATGGATTTGGCATTCTTAGAAGAATGCTCATCCTTAGTTAATAACAAGTTCAATAATTGGTCAAATTCTCACACGAAGGGCTATTGACAGGGTAATAGGTATTTGTTCCTGTCTATTCTTTGACAGAGGATGAGAATCAGGGAAAATAGAATCATTTCTTTTGGCGCACGCTTTTACATCCCTCCCTTTTTACACTTATTTTTCCAATTAAGAAGTCCCTAACGAAAAGTAAGTTATGACCTTTTAATCATTTTTGAAAAAAATAAAGGGAGCCAAAAAAACGGCATGCCTTTTTTCCTAGAAGGAAGAAAAACATGCCGTTTAGGGCTGTGTGCCCAATTATTCTGTTACTTTCAAACCTACCGCACCTGCGATAATGAGACAGAGAAAGAGAAGCCTCTTCCACCCCGCTGATTCATGGAAAAATAGAATTCCTGTCAGCACAGCCCCTGCTGCCCCGAGTCCAGTCCAAACCGCATAAGCTGTACCGAGGGGGATGTCCCTCATCGCAAGCGACAAGAATACGAAACCGAGGCCAAAAGTGGCTGTCATTAAAAGCAGTCTGCCGATTGACTTCTTTTGTAGAAACAGTTGAATCAAAATAACCCCAAAAATTTCACCGAAACTCGCAATGACCAAATAAAGCCATGCCACCTTAATCGCCTCCCTCTGCCGCGGAATGCTCTTTCCCGTCCGTCGTGATTTTAATGCCAATCACCCCTATGATGATTAAGCCGATAAATAGTACCTTCACAAGTGAAAAAGGCGTATTAAAAAGAAGAAAATCGACGAGGACAATCGCCGCTGCTCCCGACCCGGTAAATACCGCGTACACTGTGCCCGCCGGCAGCTTTTCACAAGCTTTAATAATGAAGAAGAAACTAAAGATGATCATGATCACCGTCCCGGCCCATTCCAGCGTATTACTAGAATATCGGAGGCCGACCACCCAAAACACCTCGACAATTGCCGCAAACAATACATAAAGCCACGCCAAATTCCCAAGCTCCCTTCCTACGTGCATACTGCCTTTCAGTTTATCACAGACGAAGTCGGGACGGGGGTGGGACGAATATCGGAGGATTGTGCAAGATTCCACGTGTTCTTTGCCCTGATTCGTTCTTTGCTTCTGAAGAATTCAGTGGGCCGGTGCTTTTTGTATCTATGTCGGGCTTTGATACCCGAAGGAAGCTGCTTCTCCGAGAAACACGTGTCTATCATATCCTTTGGCACCGGAAGTATTCAGATTCCTGGCGCTTCACGTTTTTATCACGCCCTTTGATACCGGTAGAATTCTTTTTCTCCAGTCTTCATGTGTCTATCCAAGTATCCTAATGCGCGTTGCTAGGTTGAATCTCCAAATCCCCAAAAGAGCCTCCCGTTGACGCCAAGCTCTGCATAGATCCGCGGTTTGATAGCACTAAACTGCAAATAGCCAATTTGTCCCCCTTAAAAAGTCATGCCGTTTTTCAACTTGAGCATGGACTGCAAACCGGCTATAATACTGCCTGAATTGCAAAAAGAGACAGCAAATTCCTTAGTGGATATTTGCTGTCTTTAACCTGTTTCTACTATTAATATGGTCCGCGGATTTGATCCTTTACCTTGTCATTGTAAAATTGCTGGAGCCTGGCCTGTTCTTCTTCTGTATAGCCTTTCACTTCCAATGCCCCAAGGTTGTCCTTTACCTGCTCCACGTTCTTGAAGCCTGGGATGACGCTTGTCACCGCTTCTTGGTCGAGGATCCACTTGAGCGCGGCTCTCGTCAAATTGCCTCTTCCTTCTGCAATCCATTCCACGTCCCTGCTCAGTTCCACACCTTTTGCAAACTCCAAGCCTGCGAAGGTCTCCCCTACGTTGAAGGCCTCGCCGTTCCGGTTGAAATTGCGGTGGTCATCTTCCGGAAAGCTTGTGTTCTTGCTGAATTTGCCGGTGAGCAATCCGCTGGCGAGCGGTACTCTGGCCAAGATTCCGACTTGGTCGGCCTGTGCTTGGGGAAACAGTTTTTCCAGCGGTTTTTGCCTAAAAAGGTTAAAAATCACTTGCAGAGCGCTGGCATTGGAATGTTCCAGACAAAACAGCCCCTCATCCACCGTCTCCACACTTACGCCGTAATAGCGGATTTTCCCTTCCTTTTGCAGCTTTTCTAGCACGTCAAAAACAGTGCCCTGCTGCAGAATCTCCATTGGCGGGCAATGGATTTGGAAAAGGTCGATGCTGTCCCGCTGCAGGCGTTTCAGGCTGTTCTCACAGTACTCCGTCACCTTTTCGGCAGAGTAGTTTTCTGGGTCATGGATATCCCCTGCCCGGCAAAATTTCGTCGCGATATGGATTGAATCCTTCTTGCCCTTTGTTGCTTTGGCAAGCAGCTCCTCACTATGTCCATCTCCGTAGACATCCGCGGTATCAAAGAAATTCACGCCTTGTTCCATAGCGTAATGCAATCCTTGTAAGGCTTGTTCAACGTTTGTTCTTCCCCATGAACCGCCGATTGCCCAAGTTCCGAAGCTCAATTCACTGATCTGCAAATCCGTATTGCCAAGCCGGTTGTATTTCAATTGTACCCCTCCTCTAATATTAGCCGCGAAAAGCCGCAAGCTCTTCGTTCAATCCTTTTGTCGCTACGTAAACATGGCGGTACACTTCAAACAATTGCTCATATAGGCGGACATTTTCAAGGTTCGGTTCAAATACTTGATCCTCATCCAAAAACTCAGCTGCACAAGACTCTAAAGAATCAAACCAGCCGCATCCAAACGCCGCAAGCATAGCCGCCCCCATTCCTGGCCCTTGCTCGCTCTTCAGCTTGACGATGGAAGCATTAAAGATATCCGCCTGCATTTGCAGCCATGCTGCGTTTTTTGCACCGCCGCCGATCGACACAATCCGATCGATTGTTTTCCCGCTCTCTCTGAAAATCCGGATCGATTCATTCAGGGAAAACGTAATCCCTTCCAGTACAGCCCGGACAAAGTCCTTGCGCTCATGCGAGCTATCCATCCCGACGAAGCTTGCCCGGATGGCCGAATCCGCATGCGGCGTTCTTTCTCCTGATAAATAAGGCGTGAACAGCAGGCCGCGGGAACCGGGAGGAACTGAATCGACGTCTGCCAGCAGGGCTTCAAAGGAATCATTCTTTGCGAACACATCGCGGAACCAGGTCAGGCTGTGTCCTGCAGACAAGGTCACCCCCATTGTGTAATAGGCATCGGGCGCACCGTGGTTGAAATAATGGACCTTCCCGTGAAAGTCCTGATCGCCGTTTTCCTCAAAAGATAGGACGACGCCCGAAGTACCGATGCTGCATAATGTTTTCCCTTCCGAAAGAATGCCTGCACCGATCGCTCCGCACGCATTGTCCGCTCCGCCTGCAAAGACACGGGTCGTTTCCAACAGACCGGTTTTTGCCGCAGCTTCCTCTGTCAGCCTGCCTGTCTCCTGTACGGATTCAACAAGGGGCGGACAGATGGCGGGATCAATGTTTAGCCGTTCGCATATTTCCTTGCTCCATTGCTTCTTTTCCACATCAAGAAGCAATGTTCCTGCCGCATCGGAATAATCCATTTCCAGCGTGCCTGTCAGGCGGAAACGGACGTAATCCTTCGGCAGCAGAAAGAGGGCTGCCCTTTCGTACAAATCGGCTTCATGTTCTTTGACCCATAAAAGCTTAGGCAGAGTGAAGCCTTCCAGGGCAGGGTTCTTAGCAATTTCCAGGAGCTGTTCTTTTCCGAGGACGCGTTCGACTTCCCGGCATTGGGCAGTCGTCCTCGTATCATTCCAGAGAATAGCATTCCGCAGTACCTGCTGGTGCTCATCGAGGAGGACAAGGCCATGCATCTGACCGGAAAAGCTGATGCCTTCAATCGAGGCCGGATCAAAACCGGCTGAAAGTTCGGCAAGCCCCGCAAAGGTTTGCGCTGTCCACAGTTCTGGATCCTGTTCGCTATACCCCATCTTTTCATGAATCAGCGGATAGGACTTTGACACTTCCTTCACAACATTTCCTTTCTGGTCGACAAGCAGCAATTTCACCGCACTCGTCCCCAAATCAATTCCGATCACATACTTCATTCTTTCTCCTCCAATTCATCAAAAATGAAGACAGGAATCTGAACTATTCAGATTCCCATCCTGCTTCACTTGCCGGCAAAGGCAGTCAGCATATATTGATTGATCAATGCTTTGATCTGTTCCTGGTGTCCGGATTGATGCTTGATGTCCGTCAGTTCAAGCGCATGCTTTTCGAGAGAATGGAAGTCTGCTTTTCCGTCCAGGATTTCTTTGCCGATTCCCTCCTGATAGCTGCTGTACCGTTCCTCGATCACCTTTTCAAATACCTGGTCGTCAATCAGTTTTTGAGCGATGACCAATCCGGCGGCAAAACTGTCCATGCCGGCAATATGGGCGTGGAACAAATCTTCCGGTTCAAAAGAGCCGCGGCGCACTTTTGCATCGAAGTTCAATCCCCCGCGACCGAGACCGTCGTTCTTCAAGATCTCATACATAGCGAGAGTAGTGGAATATAAGTCTGTCGGAAACTCATCGGTATCCCAGCCGATCAGCGGGTCTCCCTGGTTGGCATCGACCGATCCGAGCATCCCGTTAATGCGTGCATACCGCAGCTCATGCTCGAAGGTGTGACCAGCAAGGGTGGCATGGTTGGCTTCAATATTAAATTTAAAATGATCGGCAAGATCATAGGCCTGAAGGAAGGCGTGTGCTGTCGCCACATCAAAATCATATTGGTGGGTCGTTGGCTCTTTCGGCTTCGGTTCGATCAGGAACTGCGCATCAAATCCGATTTCTTTGGCATAGTCGACAGCCATATGGAAGAACCGGCCCAAATTGTCCTGCTCCAACTTCATATCGGTATTGAGCAGCGTCTCATAGCCTTCACGGCCGCCCCAGAAAACAAAGTTTTCAGCGCCGAGCTCCTTGCCGATTTCCAAGCCCTTTTTCACCTTGGCCGCAGAATAAGCGAACACATCGGCATTCGGGGAGGTGGCAGCCCCATGGACAAACCGGGGGTTCGTGAAGTTATTCGCCGTGTTCCAGAGCAGCTTCGTTTTGCTGTCTTTCATGTAATCCTTGATCATCGCTACAATCGTATCCAGGTTTTGGTTCGTCTCGCGCAAGCTGTCCCCCTCAGGTGCAATGTCAACATCATGGAAGCAGAAGAAAGGAACGTTCAGCTTTTCAAATAATTCAAAAGCCGCTTCAACACGTGCTTTTGCCAAGTCCAATCCGGACAGCCGATCCCAAGGTCGGACCATCGTTCCCGCGCCGAATGGATCGGAGCCATCCATCGTGAATGTATGCCAGTAGGCAACGCCGAAGCGAAGGATTTCCTCCATTGTTTTCCCGCCGATTACCTCTTCAGGATTGTAAAATTTAAATGCATAAGGATTTTTTGATGTCGGGCCTTCGTATTGTATTGAGCTAATTTCGTTAAAGTATGCCATGGTCTTCCTCCCTGAATTGAAATGATATTCTGAAAATGCTTTCATTTTCATTATAGCAACCTAGATTTTGTTTGTCTATCGAATAAACTAAGTTTAATCTAAATGTATACTGGCTACGTAAGAGCATTAAGGTTTCATTTCAAATTGCCTTACTCTCTTTCCTAAATTTCTCCCTTATCTATTCTATGGTTAGTATTTTCATTTGTTTGTTAGATGGATAAACAATATTTCTTTAATTGATTTATGCTATTATAAAAATAGAAAAACGAAGATTAGGACACCTTCCTGCAGTTTCAATACCTTAGAAATGAGTTGAAGCGCTACATGAAACCAACCCAAACATGGAATCAGCATGTCGTGAAAAAAGAGAATAAACAATTAGTGTTGGAAACCATTCAAAACAATGATGCCATATCGAGGGCAGATATTGCCTATACAACAGGATTGAATAAAGGGACGGTCTCCTCGCTGGTGAGTGAATTGATTGAAGAACATTTCATATATGAATCCGGCCCCGGAAAATCAAGCGGCGGCCGCCGTCCGGTCATGCTTCATTTCAACAAGATCGCAGGCTACTCAATCGGCATTGACCTGGGAGTCAATTATCTGCTCGGGGTGCTGACCGACCTGCAGGGAAACATATACGAGGAAAAGTTAATCAAATACAAAAATTTAAATTTTGAAGAAATAAAAGAGAAGATTTTTCTTCTAATCGACTCCTTAATGTCCTTTGCTCCAGACAGCCCTTACGGAATTGTCGGCATTGGCATCGGCGTCCCGGGAATCGTCAGCAATGAAGGCAATATTTTGCTTGCACCGAATCTTGGGTGGAAAAATATCCACCTGCAACAGATTGTTGAAGAACGATACCATTTGCCGGTAATCATTGAAAACGAGGCGAACGCCGGGGCATATGGCGAAAAGAAATTTGGCGCCGGCAAAACTGCCGATAACATCATCTATGTCAGTGTCGGAATCGGAATTGGTGTCGGAATGGTACTGGGCGGCCAGCTTTACAGAGGAATCAATGGTTTTTCAGGCGAGCTTGGACATATGACAATCGAAGTGGATGGAAAAGAATGCCGCTGCGGCAATCGAGGCTGCTGGGAACTATATGCTTCTGAGCAGGTGCTTGAAGAAGAAGCTCAAAAGTCGGGGCTGCTTGACCGATCTGTTGAGTTTTCCTTGGAAAGTCTCTTGGTTCTCGCAGATGAAGGAAATCAAGAGACCATTGCCCTTTTTGAAAATGTGGGCGACTATTTAGGAGTTGGGTTGAATAATATCGTGAACATCTTTAACCCTGATTTAGTCTTGATCGGCAATCGAATGGCATCCGCGGAGAAATGGCTTTCCCCTTCCCTATCCAAGCGCCTAGATCAAATTTTATCGTTCCAGAAGAAGGATCTAAGCGTTGCCTTCTCGGAATTATCTACCCATTCGAGTGCGCTCGGAATGGCCGCATTCACAGTTGAAAATTTTCATACAAAATCTTTTCAGCAAAACTAAAACTTGAGAAAGAATGCACTCCTCGGGTACTGCATTCTTTCTTCAGACTTCTTTGTTTGTTGATCAGACAAACTATATTCCGCTATACTTCCCTTAAAGGTTACTAGTGTCTTCTTGCAATCTGATCAGAAACATTGGAAACCCTTACCTTTTATCAAAAATAGGAGGTGTGCTTGCCTGGCTATAGGAGGACGTGACTTTTGCAAGTGAACCTAACATGGCCATACATGGCTTTGTGACCGTTTCGATCGTCAAGAGGTCCGCAATATCCGTCTAAATAATACTAGAGGCGTATCGCTTTTCAAGTCGGTATATGTAAGCTGATTTTTCCAAACATACATAGAGGTGAGGAAATTGTCAACAATTCGCAATCCGATTTTACCTGGCTTTCATCCAGATCCTAGTATTTGCCGTGCAGGGGAAGATTACTATATTGCCGTTTCCACATTTGAATGGTTTCCTGGTGTCGGTATTTTCCACTCGAAAGATTTAAAAAACTGGCGGCTTGTTTCACGGCCGCTGAATCGTCTCAGCCAGCTGAACATGATGGGGAATCCCGACTCAGGCGGGGTTTGGGCACCGCAGCTGTCCTATGCTGACGGGAAGTTCTGGCTGATTTATACAGATGTGAAGGTTACAGAAGGGCAATGGAAGGACTGCCACAATTATCTTGTTACCTCCGATTCAATAGACGGCGACTGGTCGGAGCCAGTATTTCTTAATAGTTCAGGCTTTGATCCTTCCCTTTTCCATGACGAGGATGGAAGAAAATATCTTGTTAACATGCTGTGGGACCACCGTGTTGGCCACCATAACTTCTACGGGATTGTCCTCCAGGAATATGATCATGAGAAAGGAAGGTTGATTGGAGAAGCGGAAGTGATCTTTAAAGGAACCGATATCATGCTGACGGAGGCTCCGCATCTCTATAAGATCAATGGATACTATTATTTGCTGACAGCAGAAGGCGGAACAAAATATGACCATCAGGCGACCTTCGCCCGCTCAAAAAATCTCCGCGGTCCTTATGAAGTCCATCCGGACAATCCATTGATCAGTTCATTTGCCCATCCGCGAATTCCTTTACAGAAAGCGGGTCACGCTTCCATTGTCCAAACCCATACCGACGAATGGTTTCTCGTTCACTTGACCGGAAGGCCATTGCCGCGGGAAGGACAGCCTTTGTTGGATCCGCGGGGCTATTGCCCGCTTGGCCGGGAGACCGCGATCCAGCGTCTAGAATGGAAGGATGATTGGCCGTATGTTGTGGGGGGAAATCGTCCGGCGATGGAAATAGAAGGACCGGCCATCCAAGAAGTAATATGGGATCAACCTGGGGAGAAAGATGATTTCGACTCAGAGGCCCTTTCTCTCGACTTCCAGACATTGAGGATTCCTCTCGGCGAAAACATTCTTTCGCTCACGGACCGCCCAGGTCACTTGCGGCTTTATGGAAAAGAATCGCTCACATCCAAATTCACGCAGGCCTTTGTCGCCAGGCGCTGGCAGCATTTCAATTTCACAGCCGAGACAAAGGTATCGTTCCGTCCGGAAACATTCCAGCAATCTGCTGGTCTCGTGAACTATTACAATACCCAGAACTGGACGTCCCTTCAGATGACCTGGAATGAAGGAAAAGGACGGATTCTCGAGCTGATGACATCCGATAATTTTACTTTTGCTCAGCCGCTCCAAGGTAGTGAAATCACTATTCCGGAAGAAGTCGAAAATGTGTATCTTCGTGTGAATGTCAACACGGGAACCTATCAATATTCCTACTCGTTTGACGGTAAAAAATGGACAGACATTCCAGTCACTTTCGAATCCTATAAGTTGTCCGATGACTATATCCAGGGCGGCGGCTTTTTCACCGGAGCGTTTGTCGGCATGCAGTGCCAGGACACGTCCGGCCGCGGGCTTCACGCAGATTTCGATTATTTTACCTACAGGCCTGCTGAACAATGACAGAACAAGACCCCGATGCGCGCAGCATCGGGGTCTTGTTTAAGCAGGAAAGTCAAGTCCTTGTAAATCCTTTTCCTTATGGAAATTCTGTTTATCGCCTGTGTTGGAATTCCGTCTTTTTGAATCGAGAATTCTTTAAAATAATGTTACTCAACAACCGCGCCCGTTTGTGGAACAAGCACTCAGATGGAACTATTGATATACATCCAATAGTTAATTATGCTATATCTATAGTAGGGTGAATAACTTATCTGCTCTGTGTCCACTAATATTCGTAACCAATTATAGAAAACATTTTCTCTTCGTGGTTATTGAGAGTTGTGCTATATTCATAGTGTCTGGAGTGAGTTGATGAAAAAGTTTTTAATAATTACTGCAATAGTTCTTGTTTTACTCGGAGCAGCTGGCTATGCTGTATGGCATTTTGGGACAAATATCGCGTCCGAAAAAATAATCGAAAAAGTGGAATCTACTTTAGATGACGAAAAGCTAGAAGAAGTAAAATCCTACATCGAGAACGATTCGCAGGTTCAAGAAATTGTAAGCGAGGCAGCAACTACAAATCCGGATACTCTTCCCTTCCAAACTAAGGAAGAAGCGACACGTGTGCTAATAAAAAAAGTAGGCATTAATCGCTTACTTGAAATTCAGGAACAAGCACAAAATGGTTCAATTAGTAAGGATGAAGTATTATCCGAAGTTGAAGGCAAACTGTCTGAAGATGAAATTTCTGCTTTGAAATATGTTTTATATAAGGAATTGAATAAATAATACTAGCCATTTAATAGTTCTGTTTGCTGAAGTTCAAAATATTGATCATGCTTGCTGTCTTTAGCTTATTGAACACAGAACAAGCCCTCGATGCGCGCATCGGGGGCTTTGTTCATGCTGGAAGAAACAATCCGATCAGAATCGGGATGATCACCGAAACGATCATCGCGCTCAGCACCATCGCGACCGAACTCGCTGCCCCTTCCCTTTCATCCATTTCCATCAATTTCGCCGTCCCGATCGCATGGGCGGCACTTCCCATGCCGAGTCCCCGCGCGAGCGAATGGGAGATGCCAAGCTTGTCCATCAGGAACGGCCCGGCCACTGCGCCGCTGATTCCGGCAATCATGACAAACGTAACCGCCAAGGATGGGGATGCATGGAACTCGCGGGCAATGTCCATCGCAACCGGCGATGTCACCGATTTGGGCAGCATCGCCACGATGGTCAGCCGGTCGATCCCGATCCACATGCCGAACAGCAATCCACTCGCTGTGCCAGCGGCTGCCCCGGCAAACACACCGGCAGCGACCGCGGCGGCATATCGCTTCAGTACATGGCGCTGCTGGTAGAGCGGATAAGCGAGGGCAACAACAGCGGGACCGAGGAACAGATCAATCCATTTTGCTCCCGCGATATACTCCTCATATGGAACGTTGAAAACAAGCAAGATGACGATGATCCCAACGGTCGCCGTAAGGATTGGCAAGGTCAATGGGTTTGGCAGCTTTTTATTCAGCCATTTTGAAAAGAAGAAGATACCGATCGTCAGGAGGAGCGCCCCCAGCTTTCCAAAAGAATTATCCATGGTGTTCTTCCTCCCTGTCCTTACGGGCTGCCAGCAGCTGTGAAACCCAGCCGGCGCTCAACATGACGATCGCTGTGCTTGCGAGGACCGCTGCAATCAGCCAAGCCCCTCTTCCCTTGAACAGATCAAAATAGACCATCACGCCGACCGTTACCGGCAAAAAAAGGAGCGGCATGTATTGGATAAGCAGCGTTGCCGCACGATCTGCAATATTCTCCTTCACCTTTCCCGACAAAAGCAGGAATAAGAGCAGGAGCATGCCGATGATGCTCCCTGGCACCGGCAAGCCCGTCAATAGCTGAATCCCTGTACCGATATAATAAAAGACGAATAGAATGCCGATTTGCCCGATCCATTTTACTGCTTTCACTTCACTCGCCTCTATTTCTTCTGACTGGAATTCGATTTTTTATTCCCACATGCTGACCGAACCTCTTCTGCGGTCTTTTGGATAAATTGATGATAAGGTGCAAAAGGGAACTCATTCACCTTTTCAAGGGCAAGCTCTGCAAGACGGAAAGCGTCGTCCATTTCCCCCAGCTCCAGCTTGCACAACGCCTGGTACGAAAATGACGTATAGAGAGTCGACAGATCGAACGGGTGATGCAAATAATCCGGTATGTCTACCTGTTGCAAGTATTCCAAGGCCTCTGCAGGGTGCCCCAAATGATACAAGGCTTTCCCTCTTCCCAAAGCAAAATACCGGTTCAGGATTTTATTATCCTCATTCTTCTGTAATGCATCCAATCTCTCCAGCGCCTCTTCATATTCTTCCTTCTCGACCAGCGCCTCAATAAGAATGAGGTCACTGAAGACGAGGGCAAAATCGTCGTCGGTAAACTTGCCGTATTCTTTAAGCTTCTTTAAATAATATTCCAGTTTTTCCTCATTCTCTTCAATGCTGGCATGAGCAGCAGCAATCCGGTACAGGTCATCAATCCGGTAAAAAATCCGCTGTTCCTTCGAATAAGCGATTGCCTGTTCCATCACTTCATGGGCCCTTTCGAAATTCCCTACCGCATAATGCAAGATCGATTCATAATAATCCAAGTCAATCCGGCTGAGCGGCTCGAAATAAGCATATCGTGCTTCGAGTTCCTTCCGCTCCTCTAATAAGATCTCCAATGCCCTTTCATACTGATGATGGATGAATGCAACATCCGAGCGGAAAACAGCGATATCCGTCCGTTTAGAAGACATATTCATGCTGTCATACAAGGCGGCTGCCCGATCCGCGTATTCCTCCCAGCCTTGATCCTGAACCCGGAAAAGACTGATGCTGTAAATTTCAAGCAGACGTGCAGCCTCATAACCCGAGACCAGCTTATCAAGATACGGCCCAATCAACTCAAGCTCCTCTTGATGCTCTTTCTTTTCCTCCATGAAACCGACATGCACAAGCCGTTCTGCTTTCTCTAATAATGACTGCAGTTCCTTCATGCTGCCGTTATCGAGCAGGTCGGCAACTTCAATACCAAGACGCCCCGCTATATAATTCAGGCTCTCCATTGAGGGATTTGCCTTATTGTTTTCAATTAGGCTTAGCATGCCCTTTGAAAGATTGGGTCCTGCCAATGCCTCTAATGTCATATTATTTTCTTTCCGCAAACTGCGGATTGTTTCACCTAACGTTTTGATTTGGCACACCTCCAGCATATAGTTTAATTATATTAAACTTTTTCTTGAAAGGAAAGTTTTCCTGTGTTATCCTTTGTTTAATCAAATTAAACTTTTGAAATGGGGAGTTATAATGGATGAGGAACTGAAGCTGAAAAAGGCGACCTATCATTTGTGGACATTTACGACAAGCAAGCTGATTTCCACGTTTGGAGCTCAGGTTTATGCATTTGCAATCAGCTTTTACATTTTGCAGACGACCGGCTCTGCCAGCAGTTTCGCAATGAACCTGATTTGCAATATTTTGCCGCGGACAATTGTTTCTCCGTTTGCCGGATATGCGGCTGACCGATATTCGAGGAAAAAGATCGTTATTTTGTCCCAGTTGGCGACTACTGCCGTAATTGGCGGACTGCTTGCAATTATTGTGCTCAAAGGGATATCCTTGCCGGCCATTTATACGGCGACTGCCCTGCTCTCCATTGCTTCGGCATTCTCAGGGGTGACGTTCACTTCTTCGATTACTGGGCTTGTGGATAAAGAGAGGATCCAGAAAGCAATGTCCTTGAACCAGATGTCGATTTCCTTTGCCTCGATCGGCAGCCCTGCAATCGGCGGTCTGATGTACGGCGCCGTTTCAATGCCCGTTTTTCTGATCATCTATATGGGGGCATCCCTCATCGCCGTCGTCCTCGAAGCGACGATGAACTTCAATTTGTTTGCTGATCGGAAGGAAAAAGCCAAAGACGCGCCTGCAGAGTCGATGTGGCAAAGTATGAAGGCCGGTTTGTCCTATGTCCGACTCCAATCAATCTTGGTAGTCATCATTACGATCAGCCTGCTGATCAATTTCCTGATCGGCGCTTTTGAAGTCGGCTATTCCTATGTACTAATCGAAATGCTGAAGATCGATTCCTCGCATTTCGGGTTTACTCAAGGGGCTTTTGCTGTCGGGATGCTGCTCATGTCAATCTATTTCTCCATCCGGAAAGAAGTTCGCTATCCGCTGATCGTCTCTAAAAGGGGCATCATCGGGATGGGTGTGACGATTGGTGCGGTATCGGTTCCGTTACTCGTTCCAATTCCATATGCAGCCTCCCTCGGCTTTTATTTGCTGCTGATGTTCTCCTTAGGCAGCCTGGTGATTGTCGTCAATACTCCACTGCAAGTCATGTTTCAAAAGACAATTGATGATGATTATAAGGGAAGAGTATTTTCAATACTGGAAGCTTCCGCCATGGCCTTAATGCCGATCGGAATGGTGCTGTACGGATTCCTATATGACATCCTGCCTGCCCAATGGGTTCTGCTCATCTCTGCCGCAGCTCTCGTGCTCGTTGTCTTGTTCCTTGCCCGGCCGTCCGTAGTTCGGGAAGCCTATCCTGAATTGGCTGATAGGAAAAAAACGGCAGTGAGCGGAACCTTATCCTGAGTGCTCATTAAATGAATTAATAAGGAAAATAGCCGTATACCCAGCCGAAAATTGGCGGTATACGGCTATCTTTTTTATCGATTTCATTCATATAAGCGCTTTTCAAAAGATATGGCTCTGCTTCTGTATCCGAAACCTTTTTCTCTGTCAAACGTAAGAAAGGGAACAACCTATTGGAAAAGGTGAGCCGGATGCAGTTGTATGCTTTGCGGGATGCGATCTTCTTTAGTAAAGATAAAAGCCTTCCTTTGCGAAATGAAAACGGTCAGGATATCGGTCTTATCAGGCGGGAGACGGTTCCGGGGTACGAAAAAAACCATGTATTCTCATATTCTCCGGCGGACGGGCAGGCGAAAGTGACAGTCGGCATCAAAAAAGGCGGCCTGTCACGGTTTATGATGGCCAAATATGGCGTGATAGCAGACGGACAAGAGTTGGAATTGAAGGATAAGCTCGGCAATAACTTTCTGTACTTTTGTGTAACCGGCAAGATCGGTGACAGGCATATCTCCTTCGAGGAAAATTGGAGCCGTGATGTCGAGTTGAGAATTGAGAAACACCCCGTGGCGTTTATCCAAAAAAAGAAAAGGGATCTCCATGCAACCTTTCAATTTGAAGAGGAAATCAAAGAGAATTCCCTATTATTTTCAATGACAATTTTAATGTATTTCATGCTGAAGATTTATAAAGATGAAACAGAAGTTTTCCAAGACTTATTAATGGAGGCAGATTGACAAAGGACATTCTCCATCTGACTTTTCATTATTCCCCCGACAGTTTTTTCACCTTTTCCGTGCAGCGATCCATCGCGGAAAGCACGCTTGCGCGGAAGCCCTGTTTCTCCAATTCTGCCACAGCTTCGATCGTCGACCCTCCCGGCGTGCACACCTGGTCTTTCAGGATGCCCGGATGGAGACCCGTTTCCAGCACCATTTTTGCAGCGCCTAAAACAGCCTGGGCAGCCATTTTATACGCCAATTCTCGCGGGAGACCGGACTTAACACCGCCATCCGCCAGGGCCTCGATGAACATGTAAGCGTAGGCGGGAGAAGAACCGCTGATTGCGGGCACCGCATCCATCAGTCTTTCTTCAAGGACGACAGCCCTGCCGCAGCTTTCAAAAATTTCTACGACTATCGACAGTTCTTCCTCCGTAACATTTTGATTCGCACAGAGGGCACTCATTCCTTCGCCGACGAGCGACGGCGTGTTCGGCATGACCCGTACCGCTTTAATCGAACGGCCGAATGCTTTCTCCAAAAATTCGAGTGTAATGCCTGCAGCAATCGTGATCACGACTGCCTCCTTCTTTGTGCTCTCACTGATTTCCTCAATGATAGTACCGTGAAGGCCGGGTTCAACTGCAAGAATGAGCACATCCGCCCATTCCGCCACTTCCCGATTGCAGCGGGTTGTGCTGATATTGAACGCAGAGTGCAGCGAATCAACTGTGGCTTGTGACTTGGCGCTAGCCATGATGTTCTCCGGCTGGACAAGCTTACTATTCATGATGCCGCCGATAATAGCCCCTGCCATTTTTCCGGCACCGATAAATCCAATTTTTTTCTCAATCAACGCAATCCTTCTCCTTCATCGTCCAATTAAAATGACCGGATAAGCATGGCGGCTCATCCGGTCATTTTTTTATTCGCCGAGGTCGACGTTGTGATAAACCTGGCTCACATCTTCCAGATCCTCAAGCACATCGATCATTTTTTCGAATTGCGCCTGGGCATCTTCCGGAAGCTCAATATGATTTTGGGCAAGCATTGTTAATTCGGCTACCGTAAACTCGGTGATTCCGGCATCTTTCAACGCCTCTTGTACGGCATGAAATTGATCAGGCTCCGCGTAAATGATAACCGCATCTTCCTCTTCCAGGATATCGCGGGCATCAACATCGGCTTCCATCAGGATTTCCAGCACTTCGTCGGCTGTCTTGCCTTCGATGCCGATTACCGCTGTCGCATCGAACATATATGCCACCGAACCGCTGACACCCATGTTTCCGCCGTTTTTGCCGAAAGCCGCACGAACTTCGGATGCAGTCCGGTTCACGTTATTCGTCAACGCATCAACGATTACCATTGATCCGTTCGGGCCGAACCCTTCGTAGCGGAGCTCGTCATAGTTTTCTTCGGCGCCGCCCTTTGCCTTCTCAATTGCGCGGTCAATAATCGTTTTCGGCACGCTGTATGTTTTCGCGCGCTCAAGAACGACTTTCAGCGCCTGGTTGGATTCTGGATCCGGCTCTCCCTGCTTGGCCGCAACATAAATTTCACGACCAAATTTCGCATAAATTCGGCTCGTATTCGCATCTTTGGATGCTTTCTTTTCCTTGATATTGTTCCATTTACGACCCATCTATAAACACTCGCTTTCACTAGAAAATGTACATCAAGAATAGTAAACCTAAATAAGGACGGACACAACCTTTTTTTTATTATACCCTAATTAGGGCGGTTGACGCAGTTTGACGGCTTTGTCCGGCTGATTTTTTCTAATAGCGAGGCCAATTGGTCGATAACTCTGTTGAGACGCTAAATATCTCTTTTGGGCGGTATGTAACCTTCCTAAGATGGTGGATATCTTTTCTAAGGCGGCAGATACTTTTGCCGAGGCATACATTGCCCTTTACAACTTCATTTTTTTACAATCGGTATATAAATATCAAAATGAGGATCATTGGGATCACGATCGACTGGACAATGTTCATGTTTAATCGGCATATAAGGGTCAGAGTAATCTACACCTGCTTCTCTAAATGCGGTATAGTCACTCGCAAATAACCACTGATGTAAATCCGTATAGGTCCTTTGCACATCCTCCCCTTTATTGTGTGCCGTCTTCACATACGTCCATTCAGGAACCCTTATTTCAATCATTCCATCAGGTATTTCCTGCTCCTCACTCACTTCATATACTGCGTAATGTGCGAATCCATCCTCAATTACATGATAAGACAGACCTAATTGAACAACAGGATTCACCCTATGCTCCAACTCATCGGCACGGTCTTCCATTTGTTGAATGACATTTTTTAAATCTGGTACAATTTCAGAGAATGTTCCCTCCCATTTTAATCCTACTGCCCGATAGGCCGGTAACGTGATAATTTCGCAACTCAATATAATCCCCTCCCTTTCTTTGAAGCTTCATAAATCCCTATTTATAGTTTCGCTATCTATAGGTGATTCACCTACTTTCACGTAAAAAACAGGAAAAGAAGAAGACAACCGGCTCCGGCATTTGCTGTGAATTGGTCGATAACTTTCCTGAGGTGGTAGATACTTTTCCCGAGGCGTACATATTTTTCATTTGGTGTACCTTGTTTGCATGAGGCGTACATTGATTGCGGTATGGCGGTAGATTAATAGCTGCTTCTCCGGAAACACGAAAGGAAGAAGGAGCAGTTCGCCTTCTTCCTTAGATGTTCGCCCCTAAGCGAGCGCCTTCTGCTTTTCTTTGTCCAGCTCCTGACGCCAGCGACTAGCAGACTTCGAAGTTGTGCCTACGATAAGTCAACATCGATTCGCCTTGCAGGCTCATCGTGTTTCCTTTATCTCGTTACAACTTCTCCAGTCTGTACGTCGCTAACCGGCGCCTTCTGCTTTTCTTTGTCCAGCTCCTGGCGCTAGGGGCTCGAGGTCGCTTCGACAGAGAGCGCCCTCCGCTTTTCTTTGTCCCCCAGCCACATGGTTTGGTTGTAGGCCATGTCCCAGAAGTGGTATTCGAATTTGGTGGTGTGGAGGAAGATTTTTTCGAGTTTGGTGAGTTCTTTTTCGGATTTGCCATCGGCGAGTTCGTTCATGAGGTCGATGCACCAGGAGGCGAGTTCGCCGAATTCTTCAGATGAGTAGGTTTTGACCCAGTCGCCGTATTTCGGGTGTTCTGCGGCGCCAGGGATTTCGCTCAGTTCTTTGCCGATTTCCCAATAACTCCATGCGCATGGGAGGACGGCAGCCATCACTTCTGCCAATGTGCCGTTTTGCGCGACATGCAGCATATAGTGCGTGTAGCTGAGCACGGTCGGTGACGGCTCGGCCGATTCTAGTTCTTCGCGCGGAATGCCGAAGCGGGCAGCGTAGGAACGGTGCAGTTCCATTTCATAATGGAGGTGCCCTTCGAGTATTTTTGAGAATCTTTCCATATGGCGCAGTTCATCGGCTTTGACGACAGCGATGGCAAAGATTTTCACATAGTCGATCAAGTACAGATAATCCTGGACCATGTAAAATTTAAATTTCTCTTCATCCAACGTACCGCTTCCGATTTCCTGAACGAACGGATGATAGTAGTTCCTTCTCCAAATCGGCAGTGCTTTTTCCAGCATTCTCTCTGTGAATTTCAAGAAAAGTCCTCCCTTTTTACGAAAATAGTTCATAATAGATTTTTTTCGCTTCCTGAATATCGTTCATGCCGTGGATGAACAGCCGACCGTCTTTAAAAAATATCAACTGACGGCCCCTGTACCGGAAACTGAGCAAAAACTCATTCCTTTTCAGATTGTCAACGACCGGAGCCAGGTCATCTGAGATTTCGGCCAGTTCCTTGCCAAAAGGCCTGGGCGGGCGGATTTGGACAGTGTCCCTCCCGCAGAGGACGGCAAATTTCGTCCGGCTCTCCATCTGGAGGTACGGATAGGATGCCTCCTTTCCGCAAGAGGGGCAGCCCCTTTTTTTCAGTGGTGCCGGGTTGATATCGGCTCGGGTGTTCTCCCACACATCTGCGGCATAAATTGTCTTTCTCAATGCCTGTTCATTGCCTGTCAGGATTTTGAGTGCTTCCGCCGTTTGGATCGCCGTCACCAGCTGAGCGGCGGGCGAGATAATTCCCGCTGTATCGCATGTAAGGCCGGCGGGCGGCAGTGTTTCCAGCAGACAATGGAGACAAGGGGTTTCCCCCGGGATGATCGTATAGGTGATCGCTTGGGATCCGACACAGGCTCCGTAAATCCAGGGGATGCCCCATTTTTGTGAAACATCGTTGATGAGCAGCCTCGTCTCAAAATTATCGGTCGCATCCATAATCAGGTCCCACTTCTCTGTCTCCGCCCGTGATTCAAGCCAGGCAGGATCAGCCTCACCGATGACCGCATCGATCAAGGTATCCCGGTTGATTCTGGCAAGCGCCGCTTTGATTGCTGCAGCTTTTGGCGTCTTATCCGCCGCATCCTTTTCGGTGAAAAGCTGCTGGCGCTGCAGATTGGATGCTTCGACGTAGTCCCGGTCGATAATCGTGATCTTGCCGATCCCGGCCCTTGCCAATGTTTCGGCGATGGATGTGCCAAGGGCGCCTGCTCCGACAATCATCACATGGGAATCGAGCAGCCGCCTCTGGCCTTCTTCACCGATCGGGGAGAACAGCACTTGCCTGGAATAACGGTCCGCCGTCACAACGGAATATTCTCCAGCGGGCTTGTCGGCTCGGCAAATGGCTTTTTCGGAATCCGGCCGGCTTCATATCCGAGACGCCCGGCCCGCACTGCCCACTTCATCGCTTTGGCCATTTTTACAGGATCATCCGCACGAGAAACGGCACTGTTTAACAACACGGCATCTGCTCCTAGTTCCATTGCCAAGGCGGCGTCGCTTGGGGATCCGATGCCGGCGTCGACAATGACCGGCACTGTGGCCGCTTCAATGATCATCCGTAAATTCACAGGGTTCAAGATTCCAAGGCCCGACCCGATCGGCGAAGCAGCCGGCATGACCGCGTGGCAGCCCATATCCTGCAGCCTTTTGGCCAGAATGACGTCGTCGGATATGTACGGAAGTACGATGAACCCTTCTTCAAGCAAAAGTTCACAGGCCTTCGCAGTCTCGAACGGATCCGGCAGAAGAGTCTTGTCACAACCGAACACTTCGACCTTGACCATATGGCAAAGACCCGAAGCCTTCGCCAGCTTTGCAATCCTTACTGCCTCTTCAGCTGTTTTCGCCCCTGCAGTGTTCGGCAAAAATAGGAATCTTTCCAACTCGATCTCTTCGAGCAGATTGGGCTGCTGCTGATTGTAAATATTCATTCTTCTTACGGCGAAGGTCAATACTTCCGTTTCTGATGCGGCTACAGCCTCTTTTTGGACAGCGACAGACGGAAACTTTCCTGTTCCGAGAAATAAACGTGATGCGAACGTGTATGGACCGATTTTTAATGACATTTAACCGCCTCCTACAAATTGGACTATTTCGATTTTGTCTCCTGCTGCTAGGGGATGCTCATTCCAGCTTCCCTTTTCCAGCACCGTGCCGTTTTGCTCAACAATGGCAAATTCCTTTTTCACCGCTAAAAATTCGATCAGCTCTCCGACAGTCCGGACGTCATCCGGGGATTGGAGTCTCTGGCCGTTGACGGTCACTTCCACGTAATCTCACCTCCTTAAAATAGAGAGTTTGCTAGCTTCTTCAAGCGATTCATCGGGTGGAAAAAACGCCGATATCGCTGCAATGCCAGCTGCTCCTGTCTGAAGAACATCCGCTGCGTTTTCCGCATGGATGCCGCCGATGGCGATAACCGGGATGGCGGCAGACCGGACGAGCGCCTTCAATTCCGCCAATCCCCTTGGTGCGTGGCCCGGCTTTGAATCGGAAAGGAAGACATGGCCGTAATAGAGATAATCTGCACCTGCCTCCTCCGCCTGCTGGGCAGCTCCCGCCGAATGGACGGATTGGCCGATTCTCAGCCCAGGAAAAGAGCGCTTCAGCTCCGGGATGCCTTCCATATGCTCAGGAAGATGGACGCCATAAAGCCGGTATTTGTGGGCTATCTCAGGAAAATGGTGAACAATCAGCCTGTTTGGAGGTATTCCACTCTTCAGAAAAGTCTCCACAAGCGAGTCCGTCTCCTTCTCGGAATATCGTTTTTCCCGAAGATGGATCCGGTCCACCCACGGCAGAAGTTTTTTTGAAAATGCTGCAAGCCGCTTCTGCTCCCAATTATCATTCGTTACTGCATGGATCATCGCCGCCCTCCTTTTTTTGCATAATAAAAACCACTACTCTTCAGAAGAATAGTGGTTGGCTGCACGAAAAAAAACATCAGGATATACGTCCCCATGCACCACTTCCCTCCGCTGGCTTTAACCAGATCAGGTTCGAAGAGTCCCAAAGTCACACTTTGATCTCAGCCTTTCAAAAGGCCCCCCTAGCAGTTATTGAACTATGAAGTTGTTTCAAAGCCATCGTACCATGTCATTTTTTATTGTCAAGGCTTTCAATAGATGCACTTTACAAATCTGTTTTTGTATTGTGTAATAGGGGTAATGTGGATTTTTGGCGGGGAAGTTTCCCCAACGATGTCCTTGTATGGAGTAGGGGGGAAGGCATGTCAACAGCTTATCTTTATGTTACAGCTTCAGCACTGGCTGTCGTTGCAATTTCAATCGTGTTCAAGATTTTCATAGAAAAATTAAAGCAGCAGCCTGAACAGCAGTCGACGTTGCAGCGCAACTTCTTTATCGGCGTCGCGATTGCCGAAATCGTGCCGATTGTGCTTGTCATCTTCGCGATGATCAATTCGGTCCCGGCACAGGATATCAATGAGCTGCTCATCCCGGCTTTGCTCATTGTTATACTAATGACGTTTGCCCCAATTTTGGTCCTGATGCAAACAAAAGTAGATGTACCGAAAGAAGCGGAAGCAGCCATTACCGTATTCCGGCCAATCGGAAGCATGATGGTTTCCACGATACCGCTCATCTCGCTCGTCGGCTTGTTCCTGTTGCTGCCAAGATAAAAAACCGGAGGATGTTCTCAGAAAGTCAGATCTGACTTTCCGAGTGCTCCTCCGGTTTTTTTAAGCTTCTTGAAGCTTCCTCCATAGGATTTTCCCGCTGCTCGTTGTCGGGAACGTGTCGTGGAATTCGACAATTCGCGGATACTTGTAGCTCGCCATCTTTTCTTTCGCCCAATTGATGATGTTCTCTTCCGCTATTTTCCCTTTGTATTCATCGTTCAAAATAATGAGTGCTTTCACTGTCTCACCGCGCACTTCATCCGGTGCTCGGACGACGCATGCCTGCTGGACAGCCGGATGGCGATACAGAACCGACTCAACCTCAGTCGGCCAGACTTTGTAGCCTGCGGCGTTGATCATCCGTTTTACGCGGTCGACCATAAAGAAATAACCTTCTTCATCCATGCGAACGATATCCCCGGTCCGAAAAAAACGTTTCCCCTCAATCGTCAGATGGATCGCCTCGGTTTCTTCCGGCTGATTAAAATAACCGGCAAACAGTTGCGGCGCATGGACGATCAGCTCCCCCTCTTTCCCTGCACCGAGCTCCTCACCAGAAACCGGGTCAATGATCCGGGCGTCGACACCGAATGACGGAATGCCGAGACACTGTAGCTTTGGACGCTGGGGCGGATTGAAATGGGTGTGGGACATCGTTTCCGACAAACCGTAACCTTCCACATATTCAAGTCCCGTCCAATCTCTCAGCTTTCTCCCGACCGCCTCCGGCAATGTCGCCCCGCCGCCGCCAACAAGTTCAAGAGAAGAGACATCATAGTCTGCCAGATTAGGATTTGCGAGAAAGTCGATCAGCATCGTACTGATATTAATCCAATGAGTGATGCCAAATGTTTCGATCGCTTTTGCTGCGTATTCCCGGTCCCACCTTGTCAGCAGGATCATTGTGCTGCCCGCAAGAATCGGATTAAGAGCGCTGTGGACAATCCCCGTCACATGGAAGAGCGGAAGCGTCGTCAGTACAGTCGTGTCGGGTGTCATGTTCATCCAGTGGAACGCGCCCGTGATGTTCGCCTGGATGGTCGCATTCGTATGGATGCAGCCCTTAGGCAGACCGGTTGTCCCGGAAGTGTAGGGAATCATCGCGATATCGTCGCTTTCCCCGGAGTATTCAGACGGGGAGAAGCCAGCCCGAAGCGCCGTTTTCCACTCAATCACATCCGGCCATTCGGCTGTCTCTGCCATCGCTTCAGCAGGAATCATGCCAAGTGCTTGTTCCGCTCCGGTATAATCGGAATAGGCTGCCGTCATCACATACTCCAGAGGGGTGCCGCTTCTTAAAGGCTCCAGCTTCTGATACAGCTCCTGCCCGGCAAAAGCGAACCGTATGTCACCATCTTTGATAAAAAAGCGAAGATCGTCCGTCGTACTCATCGCGTTCACGGCAACAGCAACCGCCCGGAGCCGAAAGATGGCGAATAGACTGATCAAAAACTGCGGTGAGTTCTGCATGAGCAGCAGCACACGATCCCCCGCACCAACAGCGCATTGCCGCTCCAGAAATCCGGCCATTTTTTCAGACTCGGTGAGCAGTTCCTTATAGGTCATCCCTTTGCCGTAAAACTCGATTGCGGTCTTGTCGGGGAATCGCTTTGCTGTTATCGTCAAATTATCAAAAACAGTGGTTTTCGGCACCGTCAGTGTTTTCGAGACCCTCGGCGGCCAGTAGGCAAAATGGGCAGTATGTTTCATCCTCTCTCACTCCTCTTCTTTGAATGCGTTTTCACTTACTCGCAAACAAGCTGACGCCCGGCCAGAAATGGAACCTCTTTCATTGCCCCTTTTTGGCTGATGAATGATAATTCCTTACCAATCCCCATCTTTACGAGTTTCCGGCCGACCCTTGTGTTGGCCAATATCTCCTCACCCTGTTCCGGCTGCGCTTCATAAAACAGCTTGGCCGCCAATGCGCTATCTGTCAGTTCCAAGCCGTCACCCTTGGACAAGGCACTGAGCTCCGAGATGAAATAGCCTGCTCCGTAGAAGTCTTCAAGGCAAAATTGATTATTCGAACCCGAGCAGACGACGATTACTGTTTCCCCGTCGTATTCTTCGAAGACCTTTCTGGCGGCTGCTTTTCCATTCAGTAAAGAAGCGATCAATACCTTTCTGGCTCCGCTCGCCTTACGGACGGCAACCGTTCCATTTGTCGTAGAAAGAATCAGCGTCTTTCCCTGAATCTGTTCTTTCAGGAAGAGTGGAATCGGATGAAGAAATCCGTTAATCGTCAATCCCCCATATTCTCCGGCGAGACAAAATTCCCCGGCTTCCTGGCCTTCCGCCTCAAGCAGCGCTTCCTCCTCGTCCAATACGGGAATCACCGACTTTGCGCCGAAGGAAAAGCAGGCGGTCATCGTCGAGGTGGCAAGCAGCACATCAAAGATGACGGCGGTCTTTGACGAATCCAGCTTCGTACCATCGATTTCCTCTTTTTTCAACAGGACATGTACCTTCATTTTCGTCCCCCTCATTGTTTTGCGTTTTCCAGCGCGTGGCGGATCAGGTTTTCAACGAAGAGGTTGAAGTGCGCAAATCTTTTGTCGTTCGTCTGTCCTTTTTTATAGCGGAAGTAAATTTGCTGACAAATAACGGCGAGCTTAAAATAGGCAAATGTCAGGTAAAAGTCGATCGTCCCCAGTTCTCTTCCGCTCTTTTTGGCATAGGCATGGAGAAATTCATCCCGTTTAAAAAAACCATCCATAACCGTGACTGGCGGCTTGCCAAGTCCCTTTTTCAAAATTTCGGGGTCGCCCGCCTCGATCCAATAGCTCAGCGCAGCACCCACGTCTGCAAGTGGATCGCCGACTGTCGTCATCTCCCAGTCAAACAAGCCCGCCATTTCCGAAAAGTCTTCTGAAAACATCGTGTTGTTCAATTTATAGTCATAATGGATGATCGTCGGCTCAGGTGAGTTCGGGATGTGATCCGCCAAGTATTTCATCAGGCTTTCCACACCGGGTACGTCATCCGTCTTTGCCCGTTCGTAACGGCCGATCCAACTGACAACCTGGCGTTCAAGAAATCCTTCCGGTTTGCTGAGGCTCGCAAGCTCCGTCTTCCGATAATCGATGCTGTGGAGCTCGGCAAGCTTGTCGACCATCAATTGCGAGATCTTTTTTCCAAGCGCAGGCGTATAAGCGATTTCAGCTGGGAATGCAGTATCGAGCACACTCCCTTTTTTTCGCTCCATCAGGAAAAACGGACTGCCGACAATGCTTTCGTCCTCAGAGAAAACATACGGCTTCGGAGCCGGCGGAAAAAGCGAATGCAGGGAGGACAAAATCGTATATTCCCTCTTCATGTCATGCGCTTTCGGTGCCACCGGTCCGTGGGGCGGCCGTCGGAGAACCGCTTCCCAATCGCCTGCCTTCAAGGCATAGGTCAAATTCGAATGTCCCGCGCCGAATTGGCGGAGCTCCAGTTCACGTGCCGGCACTTCCGGAAACTGCCTGGCGATAAAGTCGCGCAGGCGTTCCAGGTCCAATTCCTCCCCTGTTCTCACGGCAATCGTATCGTCTGGCAAAATCATCCTCTCCCTTCCCGTACTGAATGGTTGGTATGTGACACCGTCGTGCTGCGCAAGATGCACAGCCCATCGTAATCTATTATTTTTCAATTCCATGCAATACCATTTCGGCGTATAGATTGGACAACCCCTCTGCAGATACCTCACCGGAAGGATCGAACCAGTTGTAGCTGTAATTGGCCATCCCAAGGATGCCGAATGTCAGCATGTCCGGCCGCAAATCGCTTCTGAATTCGCCGGCTTCGATCCCCTCGCGGATCAAATTTTCAATATTGATCCGGAAGCGGTCACGGTCGCTTGTGATCGTTTCCATATTCTCATCGCCGAGATGGCGGATTTCCCGAAAAAAGACACGGCCGCTCGGACCGTTTTTTTCGATGTCGCCAATGAGCAGCCCGATCATTTTTTCAAGCTTCTCCCTGTAACCGGCATTCTTTTCTTCGAGTATTTCCTCCTGCCGCCTCAGCAGCTCGGAAATGTACTCCTGGTGTATGACCATCAACAGCTGTTCCTTGCTCGTAAAATAATAATAAAAAGTCCCTTTCGTCACTCCAAGTGCATCCACAATATCCTGGATTGAAGTTTCACTGAATCCTTTCTGTTCAAACAGCCGAATGCTTGCTTTCGTAATTTTGTCTTTCATCGCGATTCCCCAGTTCTCAAATTAATGTCTGAACTTACTGTACCATAGAATCGAGGGGGGATTTTCTGCTATTTTAAAAAGCATGGGCTCCGCCGTCTACCGTCAGGATATCGCCTGTTACATAGTCGGATGCCGGGGCCGCGAGGAACAGGGCTGCTCCTTTCAAATCTGAATCGCTGCCGACACGGCCGAGCGGAGTGCTTTCTAAGATGACGTCCCTTCCCTGCTCAATCAGCACCTTTGACATTTTGGTCGGGAAAAAGCCCGGCGCGATACAGTTAACATTGATTTGATGCCTTCCCCACTTGACTGCCAGGTCCTTCGTAAACGTCATAATCGCCCCCTTGCTCGTGTTGTAACCGATCGTCTGCATAAAAGGGTGTGTCCCGCCGAAACCGGCAATCGATGCAATGTTGATGATCTTTCCCTGTTTTTGCTCGATCATCACCTTTCCTGCCTCCTGGCTCATTAAAAACGTGCCGGTCACATTAACATCCATCACCTTCTGCCATGCCTCAAGCGGCATGTTCTCGACGGGCGCTCCCCATGTTGCCCCGCTGTTGTTCACAAGAATATCAATTCGCCCGAAATGCGCCTTCGTTCCAGCGACGACGGCCTTGATCTCTTCGTGATTTGTCACATCGCATTGAAAAGCAAGCGCCTTCGTCCCTCTTTCCTCAAGCTTCTCCTTCATCGACTCACATGCGGCCAGGTCTCGTGAACAAACAACCACATTGGCGCCCGCTTCCGCGTATGCTTCGGCGATTTGCGCACCGAGCCCGCGGCCGCCGCCGGTCACGATCGCCGTTTTTCCATTCAGTCGAAACAAATCCAATACGCTCATTATTTTTCCTCCTGCTTCCGGTATTTTTTCAGCTCAAGCCTGGCGATCTGCCTTGCGTGCACCTCGTCGGGACCGTCTGCAATCCGCAATGTTCTGGCGTTGGCATATTGGAAAGCAAGCGGAAAGTCGTTCGAGACACCGGCTCCGCCGAATGCCTGAATTGCCCTGTCAATCACGCGAAGCGCCATATTCGGCGCAACTACCTTGATCATCGCGATCTCTGCCTTGGCAACTTTATTCCCGACCGTATCCATCATATACGCCGCCTTCAACGTCAAAAGCCGCGCCTGTTCAATATCCATCCGCGACTCCGCAATCCATTGCTCGATCACCCCGTGCTCAGAAAGCTTCCGGCCAAATGTCTCCCGTTCCTGCACGCGCCGGCACATCAATTCAAGAGCCCGTTCCGCAGCGCCGATTAATCTCATGCAGTGGTGGATCCGTCCGGGTCCAAGCCTTCCCTGCGCGATCGCGAACCCTCTTCCTTCTCCCCAAATCATGTTTTCAGCCGGGACTCTCACATTGTCGAAGGACACTTCGGCATGGCCATGCGGGGCATCATCATAGCCGAAAACCGGCAGCATCCGTTCCACTTTCACACCTTTCGTATCCATCGGTACGAGGATCATGGACTGCTGTTCATATTTCGGCCCGTCCGGATCGCTCTTCCCCATGAAAATCAGCACCCTGCAACGGGGATCCCCTGCTCCTGACGTCCACCATTTCCTGCCGTTAAGCACATATTCGTCCCCATCCCGGATGATGCTCGCCTGGATGTTGGTCGCATCGCTTGATGCAACATCCGGCTCTGTCATGGCAAAAGCCGAGCGAATCTTCCCGTCAAGGAGCGGAGCAAGCCATCTGCGCTTCTGCTCTTCTGATCCATAACGGGCGAGCACTTCCATATTGCCCGTGTCGGGTGCATTGCAGTTGAACACTTCCGGTGCAATCAATGATCGCCCCATCAATTCACAGAGCGGGGCGTATTCCAGATTGGTCAGCCCGGCTCCGTTCTCTGAATCCGGCAGGAAGAGATTCCAGAGTCCCTCCTCCTTCGCCTTGCTTTTCAGTTCCTCGATAATCGGCGGCACTTCTCCCCAGCGGTTTTCCTGGGCATTCAGCTGTTTTGTGTATACGCCTTCATTCGGATAGATATGCTCCTCCATAAAACGGCTAAGGTGTTCCCTGAGCCCTTCCACTTTATCAGTATAGGAAAAATTCACAGCCTCTCCTCCTCAAATACTAACCGGTTGGTATAATCAGAATATTAACATATATATTCACAGTTTGCCAGTGAAGGAAAAGAAAAAACACCGGGCTACAAAAAGTAAACCCGGTGCTGCATCGATTATTTCACGACCAAATATTTTCCAGCATCCGCCAGATCAAGTTTTATGAATAGCGAGCTGCTGAACGAGCTTCTTACTATTGGAATCAAGCCCTGTTAGTTTTACGAGATGATGTTCCTGCAATTTCATGACAATCTTATCAATTGCGGCGACAGCGGATTCATCCCATATATGGGAACCTGTGAAGTCAATGGTCACTTCTTTTCCCGCCACTTTTCCTTCAAAAGCCTTTAGAAAACTTTCAACAGAAGCGAAGAACAGCTGCCCCTCCACCTTAAAAATCTGCACGTTCCCTTCTGTGGTTTCGGTCACTTTCACCTTCGAAATTTTCGCGGTGAAGAAAATCGCGCTTAGAATGACACCGGCAATAACACCTTTTGAAAGATCATGTGTCGCGACAACAATGATTACCGTCACGAGCATCACGGTTGCATCTGTCCTTGGAGCTTTCCGCAAATAAGAAAAAGAGGACCAGTCGAACGTACCGATCGATACCATGATCATAATGCCGACGAGAACCGGCATCGGAATTTTGACGACAATATCGCCAAGGACCATCAGCAGGAAGATCAGGAAAACACCGGCAGTCAACGTGGACAACCTGCCGCGCCCGCCTGACTTCACGTTAATGACCGATTGGCCGATCATCGCACATCCGGCCATGCCGCCGAAAAAGCCAGTAACAATATTGGCGATCCCTTGGCCCCGCGCCTCCCGGTTCTTATCGCTTTCCGTGTCTGTCATGTCATCAACAATAGACGAAGTCAACAAAGATTCAAGCAAACCGACAATCGCCATGGCAATGGAGAAAGGAAAAATGATTTTCAGTGTCTCCAAGTTGAATGGCACGTCAGGTATAAGGAAGTTTGGCAATGTGCGGCTGATTTCGCCCAAATCGCCGACCGTTCGCAAATCTGCTTTCGTCAGGATTGCCACAGTCGTCAGCGCTATAATGGCAATAAGTGGAGCCGGGACTACCTTGACAAACCTCGGCAAAATATACACAATAGCGAGTGTGACCGCAACAAATACATAGGTCACAGATGAGACTCCGAGAAATTGCGGAACCTGCGCCATGAAAATCAGGATGGCTAGTGCATTGACAAAGCCGATCATGACGGCATGGGGAATAAATTTCATCAGCTTGGCTACTTTGAAAACACCAAACAAAATTTGAATGACACCTGTGAGCAGCGTGGCTGCGAACAGATACTGCAAACCGTACTCTCTTACGAGCGGTCCCATTAACAAAGCCATTGCCCCGGTTGCGGCCGAAATCATCGCCGGGCGGCCGCCGGCAAAGGAGATGACGATGGCCATCGTAAAGGATGCATAAAGACCGATCATCGGGCTGACACCGGCGATAATGGAAAAAGCAATCGCTTCAGGAATCAACGCCAGTGCAACGACAATCCCAGCGAGGATGTCGGCACGAATATTGGAAAACCACTCTCTTTTTATCGTTTCTACCACTCTTGTTTCCACCCCATCTATCACACTTAAGCTTAGAAGATTGTATCATCTTTCTTCCCGAAATGGAACCTTTTTGGGAAGGTTGCTGCTAGGCAAACAATCAAGAAACAGGTGAGTGACTATGGATTATGGATATATTAGACCCTATTTCGGCGATGAAGACGGTGCTAGGCAATTAGGAGTACTGCAGTCTAATGGATGCGGCAAAATCATGATAGAAAAGCATGCCTCAGCGAACAATCGGATAGAGCTCTGCGGGCTGATCGATGAATTGCAGCCCGGAGACAGGCTGGTCGTTTGCAATCTCTTTGCATTCGCGGACTCCTCAAGACATTTGGCTGAATTACTTTTCACCCTGGAAAAGAAAGGCGTCTTCTTCCAATCTCTCAAAGAAAAAATAGACACAAGCACGCCGAATGCCCTTTCTTTCCTTGAAACGGTTGAACGGCTTGTCGAGTTTCAGAACGAGGTGGCAAGCGAACGGACAAGACAGGGTATGAAACATGCCGAAAAGCAGGGAAAAACTGCCGGAAGGCCTAAGAAACCGGACGCCAATGTCCGGCGGGCGCTGGAAATGTACGAGAGCAAATCGTATACACTCGCACAAATCAAAGAAGCGACTGGCATCAGCAAATCGACCTTGTACCGCTATCTGGAGAACTGAAAGAAGATACTCCCAGGTAAGTTTGGCCTTTCAAAAAGGCTGCCATTTTTTAAGGTGCGAAAATCTCAAGAATCGTTAAATTAGCAAATAAAAAAAGCAGTGGAATTCGTTTTCCATTGCTTTTTTACTTTGTCTATCTATCATTCCATTATCAACTTGGCTTGAGTACCGAAACCGAATTTACATTTTTCCATTCATATATCGCCAAAGGTAATTCCTTTCCTTGGACTTCTGTTGTTGTTAATTCGTAAAATTCCGCACCCATTTTTTCATAGAAATACTTGGATTCATTATCATCTAATACTTCTACAAAAATCCTTTGATACCCTAACTCCTTTAACTTAGAAAATAGTTTCTTGACTAAGTTTTTGCCAATCCCTTGCCCGTGATATTCCTTACGAATATAGATTGAGGTTAAATCTCCAGAATTCTCGAATTGATTTGTTTCCCTTTTGCCTCCATCGGCAACTCCAACGATTTACCCCTTGTCAGTTTCTGCAACATAAACATAATTGTCAGCCCTTGATATGTTATGAATCCATTGTGATATTCTTTTTTCGTACGTCATTCTTTCTAGAAAAGAGTCTGGAATGATGTTCTTATATGTACTATTCCAACTGTCCACATACACTCTCGCTATTGCTTCGGCATCTGACAATTTTGCCTCCCGAATATTCATACTTTCACCCTCCATTCTCATGTTATAGTTCTAAACCGCCAGTTAGATTAACTTTAACAGCTATGATGCAAATGCATCAATATAACAAATAAAAGAGACTCAGCTATCCCTATAAGACGATGCACATGCATCTAATAATAAAATTCCCAATACAAAATATTTCCGCATAAAATTACTGTAAACATTATTGTCGTCATCCAAACCAGTTTGTTACATCTCTTAATTTTGGCGATTAAAAATCCACTGATAATAAGAGTAATAACTAGATAAAAAAGATTTGCAGTTAAAAATGGCTTGAGGAATGAATAACTTACCATCGACAAAGTCTTATAAATGATCCAAAGTACGTTAGTGAACATCAAAAGATTTAATACATGCTGAGCGAAAAGGAATATATGAAGGCCTTTCTTATTCCATATCCTTTTTACTATAGCGACAACAACATAGATCAAAGAAAACGTTACAGCTACTAATGCTAGAATAATACCTCCCCATTCTAAGAGGTGTTTATATAAGTGGACATAAAGCAGATCTGAATATGTATTAGATAGCATCTTTTTAGTTTGGGGATGTTTTGAATAAACGTCTACACTGTACATATTAAAATCATCTTCTGTTTTATAGACGCCTGGTTCCAGCTGTGAATAATTTAAGTTACTTATCGTTAAATCGTGTGCTCCGCTCTGTTTCGTATGGCTTCTTAAAAATAACCCATACAACCTGCTAAATCCGTGCCGGGGCAACCGTGCCGGCTCATATATCCCCTCCCATTGGGATGAATTCTCCAAATTCACGTCATTTTCAACATGTGCATATTCTCCAAAGACAATCTCAGGTATTCCGAGTGTGAACGTACTTTCATCTTTCACATTCGCCAGAACCAAAACACCTTTGCGGTTTTTTCTATCGACATAAAAGGAGGAGCTGAAAGCCTTAGAATTCCCGCTATGACCGTAAACGTGCTGACTTTCCGAAGGCAAATGAAACAAGCCATTTGCGATACGCGGGATATTATTCCCCGGATAATACAACGTTGGGTAAAACATTTTGTCAAGCATTCTATTATCTTTAAATAAAGGGGTTCCATCTTCTGCTAATAATGCTTGTAATAGCTTTTGCAGATCTCCAGCTGTTCCCATGACACTCCCTGCCGGATACATCGGAATCGAATAAAGATTAGGTTCAATTAATTTCAGCGCATTCGAATAACCTAGTACCTTCCTCCTCTGTTCCTTCACCCATTTGTTATCGTCCTGTTCAGGATCGATCGCTGTTTTCGTCATTTGAAGTGGTTCAAAGATGTTCTTCCGCACGTATTCACGATAGTCAAGGCCGCTCACTTCTTCAATAATGTAGGCAGCAAGGCTGCTTCCATAATTTGAATAAGCCACAACTTCACCAGGAGAAAATACTTGTTTACTGTCTGCTGCTTCAAGTACTTCTCTTAATGAACCCTTTTTCGTTGGACGATGAATCATTAAATCAGTGTAACTATCATCGAATCCGGCTGTATGATGCATTAAGTGCTGCATTGCTATAGGCTCATCAAATTCTTTTTTGGAACGGAAATCGTTTGGCAAATAGGTTTCGATATCTGTATCTAAATTAAGCTCTCCTGTCTCTACCATTTGCAAAACACTAATCCAAACCAGTATTTTAGAAACAGATGCCCATTCAAAAACAGTGTCTTCATCAACCGGGATGCGTTCTTCTCTATTTGAATAGCCTTTCATTTTATAAATTACTTCGTCCTGATCTATTAAAATTGTTGCTAATCCAGCAATATCCTTCTCGTGCTCTGTCATATAGTTTTCTACTTTCGTTTCTAATCCAATATGTTTATTTGCAGAAACCGTTGATTTAGGATGAAATCCAAGCAAGAGCCAAAGGAGCAGGAAACAATTGATCACCACAAGAAACTTATTATTCCGAATACTTACGTCACTCTCCCCCTTTTTAATCATATCATTTTTACTTTATTCTCCTTTATACCATTCATGTCATTCCAATTGCTGAACCGATTCCCTTATTTTTAAGAAAAAATAGCTGAAGAATAACCTCCAGCTATCGCACCTATCTTTCGTATCATTTCCTATTTTCCTTCTGCATTTTCAGCCTTCGCAAGCACCGGAGCGAGTTCATCCTCCGTCGTCGTATCCGCCAGCTTCACTTTTGATCGGTAGGCGGCACGGATGATGAGATGGCCGGAGACCGGAGCCGTGATGAAGACAAACAAGATGCCGGCGATAATCCGGACGCTGATGAAATGATCGTTGAACCATATGAAAAGGAATGCGCCAATCAGCGTAAGCAGGACGGCAAGCGTCGAGCTTTTCGTCGCCGCATGAGACCGCGTATACACATCCGGAAAGCGGATGATCCCGATAGCGCTGATGACAGAGACCAGGCTGCCGATCAGAATGAGCAGCACACCTGCGAATTCACCGATTTCTTTTACGTTCAATGATGGCCCCCCTCTCAATGAATTTTGACATGGCGATTGTTGAGATAAAGGCGAGGATGCCGAGGATCAGGATGGCTTCCAGGAAAGCTTTTGTTTTCAGCAGAACCGAGACAGCGGCGATCGCTGATATAAGATTGACCCCGATCATATCGAGTGCGATCACCCTGTCCGGCACAGACGGCCCGCGGATGATCCTGAAGAGCGACAGCCCGATCGCCGTGATAAAGAGCGCAAGCGCCGTTACAAGCATGATTTCAATGATCACCTCGTCACCTCCATGATCGCTTTTTCGAATTTATCCAACGAACGGATCAGGTCGCTCTTATACCGTTCAATATCAAGTGCATGAATGTAGAAAACATTTCCTTCCGGCGAGATTTCCATGACGACAGAGCCGGGGGTCAAGGTGAGGAGCAGGGCGAGTGTCGTCACCTCCCAATCACTTTTCAAACTAGTCGTATAGGTGAAGATACCGGGCCGAATGTCAATTTTCGGATGGACGATATGCTTCATGACGACAACGGCTGATAAAAACAATTCCGATATGAAAATGAACACGAGTTTCAAAACGTAATAAAAACGCTGCAAGTAAAACTGCTTTCCAAAAAAACGCTGCATAATGAAAATGATGACGATGCCGACGAGGAAGCCGGCAAAGAAGGTTGAAAAATGGAGATCCTCCTCATCATTCAGGACCATCCATAAAAAGGCGATAAACAAATTGAGCAAAAACTGTGCAGGCATCGATTGATCCCTCCCTTTCAACTTACTTACCCAATACCGCTTGAATGTAACGTTCTGGGCGAATCAGTGTATCTGCTGCATCTTTCACATACGGGGCAAGCGCTTCAGCACCGAGCCCGATACCGACAGAGAGCAAGGCGAGCAGCGCACAAGGGATGATCCAACCCTTTCTCATCGGGCGCTCATCCTCTTCGCTAATAATCGTCTCCCCCCAAAAACAGTTAAGGAAAATCCGCAGCAGGGAATAAAGGACAGCGATGCTCGACAGAAGGGCAAGTGCCAGCAAAACATACGCTCCGCCTTCAACAGCCCCCTGGCCGACAAGCAGTTTCCCCAGGAAGCCGGACAGCGGCGGAATCCCGGCAAGAGCCAGCAGTGTGAGAAAAAAGAGCCAGCCTAAGAGCGGATAGTTGCGGATCAGTCCGCTCATATCCCCGATTCTGGCCGTGCCCGCCAACGCGATCATCGTGCCGGCAAGCAAAAAAAGCAGCGCTTTGACGATCATATCGTGTACGAGATAGAAGATGGACCCTTCCACGGCCGCCGGGTTCATAACAGCAAGTCCGACCAAGATAAAACCGACAGCAATGATAACGTTGTAAGCTGCGATCGACCTCACGTCCTTGAAGGCGAGCGCACCGATGCTGCCGCCTATTAAGGTAAGGGCAGCCATGATGCCGATCATTCCATGTGTAATGTGCGGTTCATGATAAAAGATAAGCGTAAACATCCGGAACATCGCGTAGATCCCGACCTTGGTCAGCAGCGCCCCGAACAATGCTGCGATTGCCGTCGGCGGAGCGCTGTAGGAACCCGGCAGCCAGAAATAAAGCAGAAGTCCGGCTTTCAGTGCGAAGACGAGCAGGAACATGACGGCGATCACTGTCAGTACTGGTGTCTGCCCGGCTTCTGCTACCCGGACGGAAAGATGGGCCATGTTCAGCGTCCCAATCGTGCCGTACAAATAGGCAATGCCTACAAGAAAGAACCAGGAAGACAGCACGTTGATCAGCACATATTTCAGCGACTCCCGCAGCTGCCGCTTTGTACCTCCGAGCGTAATCAGCGCATACGAAGCGAGCAGCATCACTTCAAAACAGACGTACAGATTAAACAGGTCCCCGGTCAGAAAAGAGCCGTTCACCCCGGCCACCATCAGCAGCGAGAACGGGTAGAAATAAAACCGCTCCCTCTCCTCACCGATTGAGAACATCGCATAGATAAAGACGAGTCCTGCCACAACACCTGTTGTCCCGACAAGCAGCAGGGAAAAGGAATCGGCGACAAACAAAATGCCGAACGGCGGTTTCCAGTTTCCAAAATCGATCCTCTGAATTCCATCCGCCTGTACTTTTTCCAGCAGATAAAATGCGGTGCCGGACACTCCCGCCATCGCCAGTACGCTTACCACCCGCTGTAGGCGTAGCCTGTTGCGGAAAAACAGGAGCAATATTCCCGCAAGCAGCGGAATGATCATCGGCATGACAACTGCATTATTCATCTCTCAAACCCCTCAGCAGCGAAATATCGTCTTTTCGGTGCTCCTGATATGTTCGGTAGGCGAGCGCGAGCAAAAACGCCGTCACGGCAAAAGAGATGACAATCGATGTGAGGATGAGAGCCTGGGGCAGCGCATCCACATAGCCAGCATCTCCGTCGCCGATGACTGGAACTCCTCCGCGCTTCAACCTCCCCATCGTCATGATCAGCAAATGCCCCGCATGCGACAGCAAAGCCGTTCCTAAAATAATCCGGATGAAATTTTTCGATAAAATCAAGTAGGTGGCAACAGAGACGAAGACACCTGTAAGCAAAATGATGATGGTTTCCATACCTCTACACATCCTCGCTAATACTTAAGATGATGGTGACGACAACGCCGACGACCGCCAGCGCGACACCGAGCTCAAACAGCGTCACCGTTGCAGCAGACGTCTTGCCGAGCACCGGAAGATGTACATATGTGAAAAACTGACTTAAAAAATTTTTTCCGAACAATGCCGGCCCGAGCCCCGTCGCCACGGCGAGAAAGGCGCCGAAAGCCGAGACGAGTTTGAAGTCGATCGGAATTTTCTTCATGATCGTCTCAACGTCGAAAGCGAGGCAAAGAAGGACGAAGGCGGAAGCGAGAATCAAACCGCCGATGAATCCACCACCCGGACTGTTGTGTCCGGAAATGAACAGATAGATTGCCATCGTCAAAATAATGAACACCGCAATCTTCGTCACTGTCTGTAAAATTACATCATTGATTTTCAATCTTTCGCTCCCCCTTTCTTCTCCCTTAATTTGATCAGCGAATAAACGCCGAGCCCGCCGATCAGAAGGACGACAACTTCCAGCATCGTATCGAATGCACGAAAATCTCCAAGAATTGAATTGACAATATTGTTTCCGCCTGTTAGCTCATAGGCGTCTTCAAAAAAAGCGGAAACCGTTTCAAACAAGCGGCCGCTGTTGACGGACAAAGCGATCAGGACGAAGACAACCCCCGTACCGATCGAGACGGATAGTCTGACAGCCCTGGACTTTTTCGGCGCTTCCTCCTTCTTCCACTCCGGCAGGAAACGGAAGCAAAGCAGGAACAATGCAGTCGTCACCGTTTCGACGATCAGTTGCGTCAATGCAAGATCCGGCGCGCGGAAAAAGACGAAGAAGAGAGCAATCGAATAGCCAATCGCCCCGTTCAACAGCGTGGCGCTTAAGCGCGACTTGGCAAAGGGTATGGCGAGCACCGCTGCCAGCATGACGACGGCCAGCAATGTTTCATAGAGCCCTGCCGGCGCATCACCCGACGTATCATAATGAAAAGCGCCCGTATACAAAAGCACGCCGCCGGCGGCCAGAATAAAGAATACATAAATATAGGTGAGATAATGACGCAAATCCCCAGTCATATACGTTTTTGTCAGTTTGGTGGAACGCTTTTCACTCATGCCGACAGCAGAGTCGTAGAGCCGGTTGAACGACCAGCTATCGGGGAGGATCCAATAAATGAGCTTCCAATAGCGGAGAAGCTTGTACAAAAGGATGCCGAACACTATCACGCCGGCCGTCATGATCAGCGCCGGATTGACGCCATGCCATGCGGAAATTGGCGCAACTGCCTCCTCCCATCCGAGCCCTGGAAAAATACTGTCCATTGCCGGACGGAGCAAATAGTCCCCGAGAACATTCGGAAAGAAGAAAATCAGAACGACGAGACTCGCCAGCACAATCGGCGATATCAAAATTCCAATCGACCCTTCTCTCGGTTCATGATCGATTTTTTCCGGCTTGAACTTGCCGAAGAAGGTTTGCCAGACGATCAGTATCGAGTAAATAAAGGTGAACACACTCGCAAGCCAGGCGATCGCAGGCATGACAGTCCACCAGCCAGTACCGGCAAACAGATGCATGTCTCCTGCACCGAGCATCGCTCCAAAAAACATCTCCTTACTAAGAAAACCGTTGAAAGGCGGAAGTCCAGCCATGGATAAACTGCCGATTAAGATAACGGTGAACGAAACCGGCATAAAGGACATGAGTCCGCCGAGACGGCGAATGTCCCTTGTACCGAGCTGATGGTCGATAATGCCGACTGCCATGAACAGGGCACCTTTGAACGTCGAATGATTGACGAGATGAAAGAGTGCCGCAAAGCCAGCCGGTGCAAATATGGCAAGCTCCTTCCCGCTCCCAGGCTGGAACGCAGCGGAGGCAAGGCCGAAAAGGCTCATAATCAAGCCGAGCTGGCTGATTGTGGAAAAGGCGAGCAATGCTTTCAGATCGGTCTGGCGAATTGCATTGAACGCTCCCCAGAACAGGGTAATGAGCCCCGTCCCGATCACAAGCCAGAACCAGAGAGTGCTCACGCCAAACAACGGAGTGAAACGGGCCACCAGATAGATGCCAGCCTTCACCATTGTTGCCGAGTGAAGATACGCACTAACCGGCGTTGGCGCCTCCATCGCATCCGGCAGCCAGATGTGGAACGGAAACTGTGCTGATTTTGTGAAAGCACCAATCAGAATAAGCACCAAAGCGGGAATAAAAAGAGGATGCTGCGGATCGATCAGGGCAAGCATCTCCCGTATGCTCATCGTTCCCGTCATCGTATAAAGCATGATAAAACCGGCGAGGAGCGCAATCCCGCCGCTTACCGTGATCAGGAGCGCCTTTTGCGCACCGTACCGCGACCGCTTCCGTTGATACCAGAAGGCAATCAACAAAAATGAAGAAATGCTCGTCAGTTCCCAGAAAACGTACAGAACCATCAAATTGTCCGAGAAAACAACACCAAGCATGGCTCCCATGAACAGGAGCAGATAGAGGTAAAAATGATGCAGGGACTCTCTCGAAGATAGATAAAAGATGGAGTAAAGAATGACAAGACTGCCGATTCCTGTGATCAACAGGCCAAAAATCAAACTGAGACCGTCAAGAGAGGCCGAGAAAACAAGTTCATAAGATGGGATCCAGCGGACCGTATGGTGGAATGTTTCTCCTGCCGCCACCTTAGGAATGAAGCGGAGAAAGCCTGCAAATAGCAGCAAAGGGACGATCAAGACAGCCCAACCGACATGCCGCCGAAAAACTTTTGCGAAAAAAGGAACGAAAACTGCCGCCAAAAATGGAAGCAGGATGGCTATATACAAAGAAACCAAAACCAAACCTCCGATTCTACTGATTTTACATTTTTTTGAAAAAGATAAATGCGGACTGCGCCTTTAGTGACGCGAGGATTTTCTCACATTTATTATTATACGATAAAAGTAGGTGTTACATCATAAAACGAATCCTTTTCCTCTAGAAATATGATGAAAAAGTACTTTTTAATGAATCTTTCACATATACTTCGCTGCTGCCTATTGTCTATTTAATTGTTCTTGTATATAATGATTGAATTTAAGGGGAACTTTTCCCCTGAAGATGGTGCATACTATTGAAGAGGTGAATGTCGTCTTGAAAAAAGTGAAGGGTCGTATGGATGAGAGCATTCTCGTTTGTGTTTATTACGGTCCAAATGGTGAACGTTTGATCAAGCGCGGCCATAAGATGGCCAGCATGCTGAATTGTCCATTGTATATACTGACGGTCGACCCGCTTCCGTATGATGAGTTTGACGCGGAACGTTCCGGCTATATTGAAAGATGGCAGGAACTTGCCGAAGAGTTTGACGCGGAAGAATTTATTCTGAAGGATAATGAAAAGCGGCCAGTCGCCAAAGCGATTGCTGAGGTCGCACACAAACTGAACATCACTCAGCTGATCATCGGCCAGACCGCACAGAACCGCTGGGAAGAGATTACAAAAGGATCATTTGTGAATGTATTGCTACGCGAAATCACATTTATCGATATTCATATTGTCTCGCTTGACCGGAATATAAAGAGCGAGGACGATATTACGTATGAAACCGGAGTGAGAGGTTACCTGAAACAGGAGGACGGCGGCTACCGGCTCACGTTCACCTGTCAGAAGGGGATCAGTTATGAAGGGATCTTCTATAAAGAGATCGGCACCGATTTTGATAACGGAATTTTCAAGCTGGTCCATGACGGAAAAACGTACCAAGTTCCCATCATCGAAGACCGGGTGGCCGGCACCATTGATGCCCCGTCCAATATTAAAAAAGTGAATGTTTGAAACAGATGCGCCCCGCCAATTAATCGGCGGGGCGCATCTCTAGTTCGTACTTATCGCTGAAGTCCCGGGAATTGCCAGATACCAGAGGCGCGGAGCAAGTCCCTATAGATGACCAATTCCTCATTGGCCGACACCTTCATCATTTCTTCTTCATTCTCGAAATCCTGCTCAACGATATTCGTCAACACCCGATTTGTATACGGGTCCCCTTTTTTCGCCATCATGCTGTTGATTTCCTCGAATATCACGAGCGCTCTTCTCATATGGCTTGCGCTTGTGATCAGTGTCACTTCTTTGATCTTTTCTTCTTTTACAATGTCCATCGAAAAAATGGCATTTTCAACCGTATCTGTCGCCATGGCCTCTTTTCGGATTCGCTTGCCGTCGACGCCGTTCGCAACGAGCCAATCATACATAACATCCGCTTCCGTGATGCCTTTTTTCGGAACTCCGCCGGTCACAATGATTTTCGAATCCGGGTACTGCTCTGCTGCTTTTTTGGCTACTTGGAGCCGTTTCAGCAAGGTATCGCGCATTTTCCCATCCTCGTCGAGGGCATAGCCGAGAACGATAAAGGCATGGTTCTCTTTCGGCAGCCCGTCCGGTACCTCCGTGTTTAGTTTCGTTGTCTTCGCTTTTTCGACGGTCGTGACTTTATGTTCAAAAGCATCGGCTCGATTTTTATCAAGCTTTTTCAGTTCCTGCATATCACTTTTATACGTTTTGTCGTCCCCGTTCACCTTTGAATAAATCGCATGTGCCACTCTCGCCTCTTCATGCTGCGGATCAAACTGGAGAATCTCCTCGTATGTAGCGAGCGCTCCCGGAATGTTTTTCTGCAAAATCTGTGAAGATGCGTACGAGTATTTCAGCTCCAAGTCATACGGATCAATCTGTGACGCCTGCTTGAATGCCTGCTCAACAACATCATAATTTCCGTGAAGCGTAATTCCTTTGAAGATTTCCTCTTCCGCCTTCTTCAGATCTCCGCCATTCCAGTAATAATGCATGGCGATATCTTCAAGCGCTTTGATCCGTTCCCCTGTCGGCGAATTGTTCTTCACCTTCTCGAATAAGCCTGTAGTCGCATCGTCCGGTTTCACCGCGTCAGTCGTTTGGGAATGCCCGGATGTTGCCATACCAAAAACCAGAACTGCCGACAATGCAATGCCAAAAATACTTCGTTTCATTGTTCCGCCTCCTCCTGTTTTTGCTCACACAGGCAAGCGCTGAATCCGGCAAAAAAGGCATGGCAGTAGCAAGGGGCCAAATGCCCGCCTGTACCGCCATGCCTGATCGGATCAGTAACATGCGATGCTGTGTTCACTTGCCTCCATCTTAGCAAGCGGAAAAGAAAGATGCAATTATTTTGCCGCAATTCAAATTAATCATTTTACAGAGCTTCCCGCTCCCCTTCCGGCTGCTTCCACCGCAAAGTGAGCAAAACACCGAGTGCGAGCACTGCCGTCGCAAAATAGAATGGGTAGTCGAGATCAATATCAAACAGCATTCCGCCAATGATGGGCCCGAATACATTTCCGATGCTCGTGAACATCGAGTTCATGCCCCCGACAAACCCCTGCTCATTCCCGGCGATTTTTGATAAATAGGAAGTGACCGCAGGCCTAATCAAGTCAAAACCGACAAAGATGGTGATTGTCACTAACAAGATATACACATATTGGTGGACGGCCGTCATCGCGAAGGCGAGCACCGCTGAAAAGATCAAGCACCAAAGGATCAGCTTGATTTCCCCCATCAGCTTCGTCAGTCTGTCAAACAGAGCAATTTGGGCGAATGCCCCGACAATCCCGCTTCCCGATATGATAATGGCGATATCTCCCGGAGTAAAGCTGAACTTATGATCAACATACAAACTGAAAATCGACTCAAAAGAAGCAAGACCGAATGACAGAATGAAGATGATCATGAACGCGATAAAATAGATCGGGGCGAAGATGCGTTTGAACCCTGGCTTATTTTCAGACAATGTCTCCTCATGCTGCCTCTCAGGTTCTTTAAGCATGATTGTCGAAAAGATGGCAGCGAACATCGCGAGTCCTGCTGCAAAATAAAACGGTGTTCGCGTTCCGAACTCTGCCAAAAATCCGCCGATCCCCGGCCCGATGATGAAGCCGGTCGAAATGGCCGCAGACATATAGCCGAGTGCTTTGGAACGGGTCTCCATTGTCGTAATGTCCGCAATGAAAGCCGTAACAGCCGGCATAATGAACGCCGCGCTGATCCCTCCGAGCAGTCGGGACAAAAAGAGCATGCTCAATCCCTGTCCGATCGCGAAAAGATACTCGGATGCGCTGAAAATGAGCAGCCCAATTACGATCATTTTCTTGCGGCCGAACGAATCGACCCATCTGCCTGCAAACGGTGAAGTGATTAGCTGCGCTATCGCAAAGGCTGCCACAAGATAGCCGACAACCTTCCCTGAAATGTGAAGCTCATTCATCAAGGTCGGCATAACCGGGATGACCAGGCCGATGCCCAAAAAGGCAATCAGCAAATTGGACAGCAACAGCGCCAATGTAATTTTTGTTTTCCTCATGTTTCTCAAACTCTCCATTCATGCAATTGCCAGGATGAAAACACGGTGCGCCTGGCAAAAGATGCCTGACCCACCCTCATTTCTCCATCATACCAATCCATCAGGACGGTGACAATGTAGAGGACTGATTTTTGTGTGAATAATGAAGAAACCAATGAGACAGCCTAAAATGGAGGTGATGGTCATGAATTTCCCTTTGATCCATACAAATTTCTGGGACGCAGTCATTGCCGTCCCGCTCGTTATGATTCTGACTCAGCTGGTCAAAGTTTTTTTGAAAGTGCCTGATAAATATGTCCCGACTATCGCCCTTGTTTTCGGTCTCTTTATTTCAATATTTTATAGCCATCGGCACAGCCTCGCATCTGGCATCTTCATGGGCTGGTTTTATGGATATGCCGCAATCGGAAACTATGCCGGTCTGAAAACAGCCATCCTCGCCTACCGCAACAAAAAAGAGGCCTACAACCAGCCGGAAATATAAGGGTGTGCGGAAACGAGGCACACCCTTTGCTTACAGGAAGAATTCGCAAAGAGCAGATTTCGCGTTACTCCCCCTTATCCTCACCTGTATAGCATCTCTTCATGCAGCTTCCCTTTGTTCTCCCGACAAAAAAACACCAGCTGGGATCAGCTGGTGAAACTTGCTTAATTTTGTCTGGAGCCGAGCGGCAGAAAGGAGAGAATCCGGTCATATAGGCGGATGAGTCCTGTCGATAGCACCGCTACCCCTTTTTTCATTTTAAAAACACCCCATGCCGTCAACACCGAAATAACGATGCTTCCCAGCACATCTGCTGGATAATGGTGACCAACGTATATTCGGGAAAAGCCGGTCAAAAACGCGAAGCCAAGCATAAGCAGCCCGAACCGACGGAAATAAAACAGAATCGCAATCGACAGAGCAAAGGCACCTGTCGTATGGTTACTCGGGAATGAGAAGCTGTTATCGTGGGCTACGAGCAAATTCACATCATGTGCAACAAACGGCCTCTGCACAAAATGGATGTAGCCGATAATGTAATTGACCGCCAGTGCCAATGCACCAGTTACTGCAGCAAAAACAACGGCCTGTTTCAACCTCTGTTTTCCGAAAATCCACATAAGAATGAGGACGATCGGATAGATGAGCATCGATTTTTCCGTGACAAAAACCATTGCTGCATCAAAGGCTGGATGGCTCCCGGCCTGCTGGTTGATCCATTTGAAGAGTTCGTAATTCATAGTTTTTCAGTCCCCCAGTTTCAGGAATACCCCCCATTTAACCATCTTTTCTGCAATAGCGCAACCGTTCGCAAACCTGCTTTGCACAAAAAATCCTCCGGACAAGCCGGAGGTTTTGCGGTTTACGCCGTTCCGAGCACGACGCCAAGTTCTTTCAAATATTGTCTGTACGCTATGCTGACGCGGTCGGATATCAGAGAGAGTTCAACTTGCAGATCAAGCGGAAGCTCTTCCGGTTTCTGATTTTGGACGATCGGTTTATCCTGGGCAAAAATTTCATCTTGAAAAGCGATGATTTCTTCATCCGACAAGCCTGTTTCGTAATTGAATGAAAGAATGCCATAAGCGACGGAAGTTGTCTCATCAACCGGACGGACAGTGAGGAGAATCGTCATCAGCGTATCGTTCTCCCGGTCCCTTTTCGTGAATCGTACGGTGAAGGGGCGAAGAATTTCATATGTATAATACACATACTTTGCCTGTCCCGAACCGTCGGGATCCGGCTGAAAGATCCGGATTTCATCGGACCAGATCCGGTCGCCTTCCCGATTCATTTTGTAATTCTCAATTTCCCTATGTGTTTCCGTGCCGAGAAAGCCTTCATGAACAATCGCCAGATGGCCGACATCAAGGAAATTCTCAATAATACGCGGCGGCTTTGCCTCTACTTCCTGCGGTCCCCAAATAACGTTTCGGTATCCGTCTCCGTCCATCTCCGGATAGGAAAATATGTCAGGCCTGTTGCCTGCCCGGTTTATCCAGATCAGCCCATATTTCTCGATGCAAGCATAAGCAATCGCCTTCGCCTTTTTCGGAATCGGCCTTCCTTCAGGCAGCTGCGGGATTTTCACACAATCCCCGCTTTCATCATATTCCCAAGCATGATACGGGCAGACGAGACAGTCGTTCCGCACTTCGCCCAATGACAAAGCCGCACCGCGGTGAATGCACAAATCCTTAAAAGCATGAACACCTTTGCTGTTCCTGAAAATCGCAAGCCGTTCTCCCATCAACATGATTTGCACCGGCTTTTCTTGTACATCAACTGAACGGCAAGCGACGATCCAATCCTCCTGCAACACTTTATCTTCGAGCATTTCCTTCATCTCCTCCACCTTTATCGTAGCTCCAGTTTACTAGCTTGAGGAAAACCGGTCAACCTGAAACACGAACGAATAATAAAATTTAAATTAAATCGTTCGTTATTAGTGTATACAAACCAAAAATTATTCTATATAATCCAACTATCAACTATTAAAAACGAATTGAGGGCGATACTCGTGGAGCAAAAAGCAGAGACTGGCATTATTATCGGGGTGGACGATAAAGTTACCTATCCGAAGGCTTTCATTCTAGGACTCCAGCACGTATTGGCGATGGATTTATACATTGCTCCGATCATCATTGCTGGGCTTTTATCATTAAGCGCAGAAAACACCTCATTTTTCGTGCAAATGTGTTTCCTTGCCACCGGGATTGCCACTTTGATCCAGACGGGGGCAGGAATGAAACTTCCTGTTGTCCAGGGGCCATCTTATGTACCAATCGGCGCGATTGCAGCAATCGGCGGAAAACTCGGCCTCGGGGCGATCGCTGGCAGCCTGATCCCTGGCGCCATACTGATTACGCTCCTCGGCTATCCTTTAAAAGTTTTTGCTAAAGCAGTAAGGAAAATCATCCCCCCTCTCGTTGGCGGAACAGTTATCATCATCGTCGGGATTGCCCTGATGCCGATCGGGCTGAATAATATTTTCCTTGCTGAAGGAAACATCGGCGATAACGTCGTGATAGCAGCCATTTCCGCAGGTGTCCTGATTGTCTGCATGCTTCTCGGACGCAGACTGCCGAGCCTAGGGACCTTCTTCCGACTGATTTCAGTCATTGTCGCAATTGCGGCCGGCACCATTGCAGCGAGCTTCTTCGGCCATATCGACTTTTCGCCCGTGAAAGAAGCAAGCTGGTTCTCGCTTCCGTCTTTACTTCCTTTCGGAAAACCTGTCTTTAATTTGAGCGCAATCATTACCATGATGTTCGTCTATCTGATTATCCTGATGGAAACGACAGGCACATGGTTCGTCGTTTCTTCTGTCACTGGAAAAGAGCTGGATGAGAAGCGATTGAACCGGGCGTCCGTAGGAGAAGGACTCGGCTGCCTGATTGGCTCGCTCTTCGGCAGCACGCCGCTGACCGGCTATTCCTCCAATGCTGGATTGCTCGCCATCACGGGGATTGCCAGCCGGATGGTCATCATGGCCAGCGGAACGATCCTTGTCCTGCTTGGTCTTGTTCCGAAACTGTCAACCGCAATCACCTGTATACCTGAGCCCGTCATTAACGGCATTTTCGGGATTGTCTGCGTCGCGATTGTGACGAACGGAATGAAAGTGATCCAGCCGATCATGATCGACGATCGGAATATGATTGTGATCGGGGTTCCCATCCTATTGACGATCGCAGTTACTGTCTTGCCGAAAGAGGTACTTACGGCTGTTCCTGACTGGGCAAATTACATCCTTTCTTCCGGAATAACAGTCGGCGCGCTCGCAACTGTCATCCTGAACCTGCTCATTCCTGAAGGACGTAGGGATTCAAGCAAAAAACGAACGGCAGAACTAAACAATCTCTAAACTGAAGCAGGAGAGGAAAAACAGTACGTTTTTCCTCTCCTGCTTTTTCAGTGTGTCTGAGAAGCGGCCGTCCTCTCTCAAGGTTTCTACCGGAAGAAAGAGAGTTTCCTTTTCTTCAGGTATCTATAAGCTCCTTTGACACCTAAAGGATTTCGATTTTCGTGAGCTTCCGGTATCTCTGACCTCGATTGACACCTGAAGAAAGAGAGTTTCCTTTTCTATAGGTATCTAAGAATTCCTTTGACACCTAAAAGATTTCAATTTCCGTGAGCTTCCGGTATCTAATGACCCCAATTTACGCCTGAAGAAAGCATCCCTCAAAACCTTCCAGTATCTTACAGCTTCTTTGACACCTAGAGAGAAACTGCCTATCGACTTAAGAAGAATAGCTGTCACACCGGCTTTCGGAGCAGCCCCTCTCCTCCCTGCTGTATTGTTCTCAAAAGTCAGAAGGGTTTATGCGCCAAAATGGGGAGGGTAGACTAATAGGAGTGAGAATATCAAATACTTCTAGTTAAGGATGATAGATATGAATTTGCAGCAATTATATAAAAACCAGAAAATCCAGCAGGGTGAAGACCCGCAACGCGCTTGGGGAGATTTTGGAATGACAGCGAGTGCCGCGACAGAAGCTTCCGAAGCAGGAGCGTCGATTTTAAAATCCGGCGGAAATGCGATGGATGCACTGGCCGCCATGCAATTCGCGCTCGCTGTGGCAGAACCGTTCAACACCGGCCTCGCGGCAAGCGGGTTCATCATGTATTATGACAACAAGACAAAAGAGACGATGGTCATCCAGGGGCACTCAAAAGCTCCAGCACATGTGAAGAAGAATATTTTCGTAGATGAAGACCAATCAAAAATTCCTTTTATTGAACGGTCAACACCGGGTACCGCAGTTGCAGTTCCAGGCATTCTCAAAGCGTTTTCTGCCGCATTGGATACGTACGGAACAAAAACCTGGCAAGAAGTGATCGACCCCGCAATCGGCCTTGCTGAGAACGGGGTTCGAGTCAATGAACTGTGGAAGGTATCGCTCGAACGGTTTCACAACCGTCTTGGAGAGGAAGCCCAATCGTTTTTTATGCCGGACGGCGTGCCGTTGACGATGGGAGAGATCGTCCCAAACAAGGACTTGGCCAAAACGTTGAGAATCCTTCAGAAAGAAGGCGCCGATTCTTTTTATGAAGGAGAAATCGCTGAGGCGATTATCCGGACCGCAAAGGAAATGGACGGCTGCATTGTGAAGGAGGACCTTGAAAACTACGAGGTCAACTATCAGGCGCCGCTGAAAGGGACGTATAAAGGGTTGGAGATCGTCGTTCCCGCACCGCCGAATGCTGGCGGATTTGGCCTGCTTTATATGCTGAAAATGATCGAATCGCTTGGCATCGAAAAATACGATCCACGCTCGTGGGAAAAGTATTATATTATCGCGGAATCACTTCGGATTATGACAGCCGACAAGCTCGCTTACATTGGCGATCCGAATTTTTATGACATCCCGATCGAAGGTTTGCTGCATCCCGACTATATAAAGGAGCGGCTGAAACTATTCAATTTCAATTGCCGCAATGTGGATGTCGATTTCGGGAATCCTTGGACATTTGTGAAAGGCGGAAAACCAAGCGGGAAAAAGCCGCAATCGGACGAAAAAGGGAGCGAAACGACTCATTTCATTGCCGTTGACCGCTGGGGAAATATTGCTGTCTGTACCTCATCGCTTGAGCATATTTTCGGTTCAGGCATCATGGTTCCGGGATACGGATTTCTATTGAACAATGACATGACCGATTTCGATCCTTCGCCTGAGAGCATCAACGGTGTCGAGCCAAATAAATACCCGGTCAGCATGAAAACTCCGACGATTGTATTTGAAGCCGGCAAGCCGATCCTTACATTAGGCTCGCCGGGCGGCCCGACGATTGTCGCTTCTGTATTGCAGACACTTCTAAACGTCGTTGATTTTAAAATGGATTTGAAAGATGCGATTGAGGAACCCCGCATCTACAACGGAACAGGACCGCTGATCTGGTGGGAAAAAGGAGTTCCCGAGGAAGCGCGGCGGGTACTGAAAAACATGAACTACCAGTTTGACGACATTTCTTTGTCAATCGGCAATGTACAGGCCGTTTTGCTCGACCAGGAAAGAGATCTTTATTACGGGGCAAGCGACTCATCGCGTCCTGGAACGCCAATAGGATTGGACCAAAAAGAATTTTAAAGGACACATCAAAAAGCGGAGGAACCATAGACGGTTTCCTCCGCTTTTTTCAATCCGGCAAGCTTTCAAGCGCTTGTTTCACAGTTGCAAAAGTCTTAATGGAGGAAAGATCAATCCCTGCCTGCACAACCGCTTGGGCAAGCTTCGGCCGCAGTCCCGTCGTGATCGCAGTTATTCCCATCAGCTGCAGAGCTGCATCAATCCGGTATAGATAATTAACCACTTCGGCATCAATCTTCAATATGCCGGAAAAGTCGGTTATGACATATTCTACTCCCATTTCCGCTATTTCTGCAATGACACTATCCATAATATGGTTGGCTCTTATTTCATTAATTTCGCCGATTAAAGGAAGTACCACGACCCCATCCCTCACTGGGACGAGCGGAGCAGACAGCTTTGCGAGCTCACTTTCCGTCTCTTTCCGATACTGGGAGGAAAGCTGTTCAAAGGCGAAGAAGGTTTCATTCAAACTGACATCAAGCATTTGGTTGATTCTTTTCAGAACAAAAGCATGTTCCCTCACTGTCAGTCCAAGATCCTCACTGATATCAGTCAGCAGATCGTTGATTACATCCCGCGTCGGGGGATATCGAACAACTATCTGCGAAAGCACCCCTTTGCTTTTCGCGATAATGGCAGCGTTGTTTTTACTCCAATCGATCAAAGCCTGAGGCACAGTTCCATCGTCTTCCTTCAGAAGAGATTCACCGAAGAAACCGAGCAGCTCCTCATACATCCAAACGGCCTTTCCCTGCTCTTCCTCGGGGATATCTGCTCCCATCCGCAACACAGCCGCGTCTACTATCCGGCGAGCCAGCAAATCCGCATTGTCTTTTATGTAGATGGAAAAATCGATCATCGCACTCATCCAAGCACCTCGTCCCTTTGATCTATCAATTTAGTATAGCTCAATTGCCTGCATTTTTCCCAGCAATCCGGCAGTCACCCTTCTTCTGGCACTTTTCTAGTTTTTCGAAAAGATAGACATATAGTTTTCCCCTAAATAGTTTTATTCGTCTGCCGATAGTAATACCATACACAGTTTTAGAAATATTTGGAGGGATATAATTATGCTATCAATTCAGGAGTTAAGCAAACAATTTATTAATGGAGATTGGAGAGACGGAGATAGCATCAATATGCTTGAGAATGTTAACCCTTACAACAAAGAGGTATTGTCTACGATTCGCGTGGCGTCTGTGCAGGACGTAGACCAGGCTTACCGTGCTTCCGCTGCTGCCCAAAAGACTTGGGAAAACATCAATCCTTATAAACGGAGAGATATCCTCGAAAATGCCACCAAGTACATCGAAGAACACGAAGAGGAAATAACAGAAATTATCATAGATGAACTTGGCGGAACAAGGATGAAGGCAGCTTTTGAAATCGGCCTTGTAAAAAACATGGTAAAAGAAGCGGCTACATTCCCATTGCGCATGGAAGGCAAAATTCTCCCTTCCGTTGAGGATCAAAAAGAAAATAGATTGTATCGTATTCCAGTCGGTGTGGTTGGCGTCATCAGTCCTTTCAATTTCCCATTCTTCCTATCTATGAAATCAGTTGCGCCAGCACTTGGAGCCGGAAATGGCGTTGTTCTAAAGCCGCATGAAGAGACACCAGTCACAGGCGGAACACTGATCGGGAAGATTTTTGAAGAGGCAGGACTGCCGGCAGGTCTGCTAAATGTAGTTGTGACAGATATCAATGAAATCGGCGATGCTTTCATCGAACATCCGGTGGCAAGGGTCATTTCCTTTACCGGCTCTACAAAGGTAGGCAGCCATATCGGACAGGTTGCGATCAAGAACTTCAAGAAACCACTGCTTGAACTGGGCGGAAATAGTGCATTTATTGTCATGGAAGACGCCGACCTCGAGTATGCGGTCAATGCTGCTGCATTCAGCCGTTTCACCCACCAGGGCCAAATTTGCATGTGTGCGAACCGCATTCTTGTCCAAGAGAATATTTATGATCGTTTCGTTGATCAGTTCAAACAAAAGGTTGCTTCCTTGAAAGTGGGAGACCCAAGAGATGCAGAGACCGTTATCGGGCCCGTTGTCAACGAACGATCTGCCCAGAATCTGCAGCACCTGATCGAAGACAGCATTAATCAAGGAGCTTCGGCGATTTTGAAGGGCCAGATCCGCTCGAACATCGTCGAGCCGACGATCATTGGAAATGTCACTCCGGATATGGCCATTACAAAAGAGGAGATGTTCGGTCCAGTTGTTATCATAATGCCTTTTAAAGATGAAAAAGAAGCGATCGCAATCGCAAATAATTCGCGATTCGGACTCAGCGGTGCAATCCATACGTCGAACGTGGAAACAGGAGTAGAAATGGCGAAAAAAATCCACACAGGCATGATCCACGTAAACGATATAACGATTAATGATGAGCCGATTGTTGCGTTCGGCGGTGAAAACCAATCAGGGATCGGACGCTTGAATGGCCAGTGGAGCCTTGATGAATTCACAACGATGAAGTGGATTTCTGTAAACTATGGTCAGCGGACTTTTCCCTATTAATCAAAGGAGGAAATGGGTTTGAACATGGATGACAAATTTGCAAGCAGGGAGATATTGGATGCTTTTATAAAAGTGGCTCCTTACCTGAACAGATTAATTCAAGACGATATTACTGTCGGAATTTACGATACAAAGGAATTATTGCTGAACATCCCGGGAGAAACCTTTGCTTTGAATGTGAAGACGGGCGATCCATTGGCTCCGGGAGACATCATTACAAATGCTTTGAAAGAAAATCGCGATCAGGCGGCAATGGTCCCAAAGGAATTATTCGGCTTTCCGCTCATCGCCCGGGCCATCCCCTTGCATGATAAGGACGGAAAAGTGGTCGGCGGTGTCGGAGTCGGAACAAGCCTGCAGAAATCCAACGAATTGTTCATGGTCGCTGACAGCCTTTCCGCGATTGTCGAAGAAACGGCTGCTTCATTAGACGAAATCGCTGATTCCGTAACAAAATTGGCCGATCAGGTGGCCGAAGCCTCTGACTTGGTAACGGATGTAATCAAAGGAGCCGCCGAAATCGGAAAAATTTCTACAGTTGTAAAAGGCATATCTGACCAAAGCAACCTGCTCGGTTTGAACGCAGCCATTGAAGCAGCCAGGGCCGGGGAGCACGGAAAAGGATTCTCCGTTGTCGCTGAGGAAATTCGGAAATTGGCTACCAATTCAAAGGAAAATGTGATTCAGATTGATAATGTCACCAAGAATATTTCCCAATCAATCGATAAGCTGAATCAGTCCTTTCATGACATCAACGATGTGACGACGAATCAGGCAGCAGCGATTGAACAAATTTCTGCGACAGTTCAGGAAATCAACCGAAATGCACAAAGCCTCTCTTCCATGGCTGAAGGGGCATTGACCGAAGAATAAAAATAGCAAAAACCAAGCCCGTCGAACAGATATATTCGACGGGCGTTTCTTTATATTTAATGGAAAACGATGGTCTTGTTCCCTTCGACAATCACGCGGTCCTCCAGATGCCATTTTACCGCTTTTGCCAGTACACGGCGCTCGATCTTGCGGCCGGTCTTTTTCAAGGCGGTAACATCATCGCGATGGTCGACTCGCTCAACATCCTGTTCAATGATTGGTCCTTCATCCAAGTCGTTCGTCACATAATGCGACGTGGCCCCGATCAGCTTCACTCCCCGCTGGAAGGCCCGCTCATATGGACGTGCACCTATAAACGCGGGCAGGAAGGAGTGGTGGATGTTGATGATCTTGTTTTCAAAATGAGTGATGAAGTCCGGTGTTAAAATCTGCATATAGCGTGCCAAAATAAGCAGATTGACATCATATTCCTTCATCAGCCGGATTTGCTCTTCCTCCGCCTGTTGCCGGATTTCCTTATTCGCCGGTATATAATAGAATGGGATGCCAAGCGGCTCGACGATTGAGCGGGCATCTTCATGATTGCTGACCACAAGTGCAATGTCCGTCTCCAAATCGCCATTTTGCCATTCCCATAATAGCTCCATCAAACAATGCAGTTCCTTGGAAACGAAGATGGCAGACCGCTTCCTTTTATGAAGATACGCAAATCGGTACTCCATCGCGTATTCCTTGCCGATATTTGCGAAATCGGCTTCGATCTCTTCTCTTTTTTCCAGCAATCCGTCACAGTGAAATTCAATTCTGATGAAGAATACGCCGTTTTCCGGATCCGTCGAATATTGGCTCGACTCAATGATGTTCGCCCCATGGTTTAGCAAGAATGTCGAGATGGCGGACACGATTCCCGGTTTATCCTCACATTTGACAAGCAGCCGGCCATGGTCCTTCAGCGTTTTTGTTTCCTTTTGCATAAATAAAGCACCTCATCCTCTAAATCATATCCGATTATTATGAATCATCCACCTCATTTTCGCAAGCCTGTTGTATAGAAACCGCTCCTCTCCGCTAAAAAAGGGATTTTCCCGCCCGTCATCGAATAAATAACAAGAAGAAATGAAATATGGAGGAGAACAATATGACAGCAAGAGAATTTTTGGAAGAACAAAATCGGGTAATTGCCGAGCTGCATATCGCTGGGGCAGAAAGCTCCTGGATGGCCGCAACGACAGGTGATGAGGAATGGAATCGGAAGACGGCAGATGCGGAAACGGCGTTAAATTTATACTACTCAGATCCGGAACGTTTCCGGCAAGTAAAGGCCTATTTGCAAGAAGAAAAAGACACGCTCCTTAAGCGCCAGCTCGAGATTCTGCACAACAGCATGGTAGAAAACCAGATTCCTGAGAAGGATCTGAGAGAAATGGTCGAGCTGTCGACTGAACTGATCGGCGTTTTCAATACATACCGGGCAACCCTTAACGGAAAACAAGTATCCGAAAATGACGTCCGCCAAATCTTGATCAAAAGCAATGACCTCCAAGAGCGTGAAGAGGCGTGGCATGCCAGTAAACAGATTGGCAAGGAGGTTGAGGAAAAGCTGCTCATCCTCGTCAAAAAACGCAATGAAGTCGCGCGTTCGCTCGGTTATGAAAACTACCACCAGATGAGCTTCGAACTTCAGGAACTAGATCGCGATGAAATTTTCGCAATCTTCAAGGAGCTGAAGGAAACGTCTGATGAACCTTTCCGCCAATTGAAGCAAGAGATGGACGATGAGCTGACAGAACGCTTTGGCATCACTGCCGATGAACTGCGGCCATGGCATTATGCTGATCCTTTCTTCCAGGAAGCGCCGCCATCAAAGGAATTGGACTTGGATCCTTTTTATGAGGGGAAAAATCTTGAGCAATTGACGGCAGACACGTTCCGCAGCATGGGAATGGATATTGAAGACATGCTCGAGAAAAGTGACCTGTACCCCCGTGAAAAGAAAAATCAGCATGCGTTCTGTACAGATATCGACCGCAAAGGCGATGTGCGTGTTCTTTGCAACAATGTCCCGTCCGACTATTGGTCGGTGACGATGCTCCATGAATTCGGTCATGCCGTTTACTTTAAATACATCGACCGGGACCTGCCTTTCCTTCTCAGCGTGCATACGCACATTCTGGCAACAGAAGCGATTGCGATGCTATACGGACGATTCGGGAAAAATCCCGCGTGGCTCCACAAATTTTTAGGCATCGAAAAAGACAAAATAGAAGAACTGGAACCTTTGATCCAAAAAGCATTGCGCAGGCAGATGCTGGTTGCCGGCCGCTGGATGATGACCTTCACTTTCTTTGAACGGGAACTATATGAAAATCCTGATCAGGACTTGAACCGTCTCTGGTGGAAAACCGTTAGCGAAGTCCAATTTGTGCATCCGCCGGAAAATCAGGATTACCCGCATTGGGCGGCAAAAATCCACTTTACGCTTGCACCGGTCTACTACCAGAACTACCTGCTCGGTGAATTGACGACGTCCCAGCTGCATGCCTATATGGAGAAAAACATTTCCGCCGATCCGTTTGTGCCGGAAGCCGGCCAGTACTTGATCCAACAATATTTCAAGACCGGCGCTTTGTACCCTTGGAACGAAACAATCGAGAAAGCGACCGGCGAAAAATTGAATCCGCAGTATTTTGTCGATCAATTTGTGAGCGGATCCTGATTTGTGCTGATAAAGGGGGAATCAACTTTTGACAATCAAGCCAGAACCCAAATTAAAGAAAACAACCTCCGACCTGATCTTTGACCTGGTCGGCGGGATTCTTTTCCTTAGCTCCCTCGTCTACCTGGCCATCCATTGGGGCAGCCTGCCAGACGAAATTCCCGCCCATTTTAACGGGGCTGGAGAAGTAGATCGGTACGGATCAAGAGGTGAACTCCTTATCCTGCCGATCATCGGCACTTTCCTGTGGGGACTGATGGAGGTGCTTGAACGGAATCCGCAAACCCATAATTACCCAATTCGATTAAACGAGGAGAATAAAGAAAGACTATACCAGCAAAGCCGCACGCTTCTCAACCAAGTGAAAAACATCTGTCTGCTGCTTTTCGCTTATCTCACCTTCCAAATCATTCGGGTTGCGCTCGGTGAAGCAGAATCACTCGGCAAATGGACAATCGGGATTCTCATCGCGGCGACAGTTCTCCCGATCGTATTCCATTATTTTAAGCTGCGGAAAATAAAATAAGTGCCACACTGCGGTATCTCCGATTGCAGGAGATGCCGCTTTTCCGTTTTTTTCCGGCCATTTTCCAATGCACGCAGGACCGGCAAATGGTAAACTGGTAAGGTCGTCAATTTTTTTACGTTTCAAAGGAGTGTTATATATGGTTGGCCGAAACGATCCGTGCCCATGCGGCAGCGGGAAAAAATATAAGAAATGCTGTGAATCGAAGTTGGCGGTTTCCGTTGAAACGGTTCAAGCGGAGGAACTGGAGAGAGTGCTCCAGACATTTTTTGATGAATACCCTGAGCGGAAGGATATCCCTCAATACATAGAACTGGCGAATCAATGGAAGGAAGCGCTCAAGCAGTATTTGCCAGAGGAAATGATTGAAGCGGTCGCCCTGGATGAATTCTTTTTCCATTACAGGCAAGACATTTGGCAAGGTTATTTAAAGAAGCAGATGAAAAAACAAGTGCGCCCTTCTGTTTTGGCGGCCCTTGATCAGTGGCAGAACCCGGAAGCATTTATCGGGGAAGTCATAGAGGATCAAGGAACGCATGTCGCTGTGAAAAAGATTATCGACGGTGAAACGCTTAAGCTCAAACGCGTAAACGACAAACCGATTTCCATCGGTTCGCATCTATTTTGCTTTTTGTTGCCGGACGGTACCGGGAAAGCCGGGCATTTTCTTCCGGTCTCAACCCTCATCTTCTTCCCTACCGATTTCCGGCCGGCGATCGAAGCGTTCAGCAGCCGCTTCCCGGGAGAAGAGGTCATCTCGATTTCCGCTTACTTCAAGGATAAGGCGATTGACCTCTGGGCCTTGCTCGGTGAAGCAGGCTACGAAGGGGGAGAATACACGAGTTTCGAGGTCGGCGTACTTGTCGGCTTGATGGAGTTTCTTGAAAAGCATGACCGGAGTAATGACCGGCTGCTCGAAATCACGGAAGACTTCCTCGTCGCCCGGCAGCCGAATGCCCGGAAGGAAGCAGCCATCTCAGCCGGCGCCATCCGCTTTGCCCAAGAGCAGAAGCTGATCGAGCCGCTGACGATGCCGTTGAAAGACATCGCTGATGCGTTCGGAGTATCGACTTCTTCCATGAACAAATACTATAAGGAATTGGATGAATATTACGCAGAGCTTGTCACGGCGTAAACTCATTTTTTCGTTAGAGCAGTGGTGCCAGGTCTTGAACTGGCACCACTTTTAAATATCATTCAACATCTCAAGCGATTTGAGTACTGTTTCGAGAAAGCCGCGGATTTCTCTCATATTTTCCTCATTCAGCTTCTTGCCGAAACCGACATCAATCTTATTCAGAAACCCCGGCGTCTCCTGCTCATATTCACGGCTAAGCGTTTGTGTAATCTGTACATCGCCTTCCCAGATGCCAGCCAGTTTATCTCTGATTTCCCGGCATTGCTCCTCCCGCTCCATCTTCTTCGTAAATCGGAGAAGCAGCGAGCAGCCCGGCATCGTTCCGGACCATTCCAAAATCTCCCCTGCCAAATCCTCTAGCGCAGCCTCCAGCCGCACCTCGGCCTTCACTTCTTCTTTTCCGGCAAGCACAAACTGAATCGAAAACCGCCGCCCAAGAACAGAGAAATCCATCAGATCCGACCTATCCAAAATCACAATCGCTCCATCCAAATTATCCAAGTCATAAATATGGTTCTCAAACGCCACTTTCAAGTTTTCAAAAATTGTCGGATCGTACACCTGGATCCCTCCATTTTCTTGGAAATTTAAGATCGCATCCAAAGTACCACAATGCACGTGATAACTGAAACCAGACTATACAGCAACAACTGCTTCCAGTTCACACTCCCCAACCTGCTCCCCCCATTCTTTTTTATCAGTATAGCCTACTCTATCTTCATATCCCAACATTCCCCTGCACCAATTGAGTTCCCGCTTGAACCCTCACCTTTAGTCCTATATTCCTACTTCGGTCATTATGGTACAGTAAAGTAAAATGGCAATTTTCGTAAAAGGAGGGGCTGACTATGAAAAAACTGCTTTGTTCGCTTCTTTTGCTTGGCCTGATGGCAGGCTGTGCCGCTAAGGAAACGGACAAAACGCCAAAGGAGCCGAAAAAGGCGGCAGTTGAGCAGAAGGAAATCAAAGCGGAGGCAAAAACAGACAAGGAAGCGAAAAAACCTAAACCAAGCATTGTCGCTTCTTTTGCTGATGATGCCGAGGAAATGGCAAAACTGCCGCCGGGCGAGCTTGCCAAGGATTTTTCGGTCGGACATGAAACATCCATGTGGACATTAAAGGAGGTTCCGTCAGATGTCCGGCCTGCCTTCATGGAGAAAATGGAAGCGTTCCTGAAGGATGAAAGAACGCCTGAAGAAATCCATGAAGCAATCGTTTACTACTTGGGCAGCGCCCACTACGGTACATTGATCGAGCCCCTGCTCGCCTACGAACCGAATTTTGATGAACCGCTTCTGCCCGAGCCTTATGAAATGAGCGGCGAAGAAAAAAAGGAAGCGCCCCCGGCAAATGCGGTGATTCTGCTGGATGCGAGCTCCAGTATGCTTCTGAAGGCGGACGGCCGCCTGAAAATGAATACAGCAAAAGCGGCGGTCCGCAGTTTCGGCAAAGCGATGGGCCAGCAGAGCGCTGTCTCTCTTTATGCGTACGGACATAAAGGTTCACAGGAAGACAAAGACATGGAATTGTCCTGCAAAGGAATTGAGGAAGTGTACCGTCTCGGCGAATACAACCAAGACAGCTTTAATCAAGCGGTTGACAGTGTCGAAGCGAAAGGCTGGACGCCGCTTGCAGGCGCGATTGCCAAAGCGAATGAGAATTTCGCCAATGTGCAGGATGACATTACGCTCTATATTGTAAGCGATGGCGAGGAAACTTGCGGTGGCGATCCCGTTGAGGAAGCGAAGAAATTTGCCGAAGCCTATCCAGACCGCCATGTAAATGTAATTGGCTTTCAGGTCGACAGCAAAGCGGAATCTCAGCTTCAGGCTGTGGCAGAGTCCGGAAATGGTACATATATGGGCGCCGATTCATTAGAAGAAATGACAGAGGAAATTTCAAAACTCTGGCTTCCGACGGATATGGATCTGGTTTCCTTGTATTTTGCCGGTCCGGGCGGCTGGCCGCACACGATGGCGAGAGACAAAGTTCATCATTACCGGGAATCCATTTTCGATGCGATTCGTGTGGAAGATCAACGGCTGTCGGGAGCAGCAGAACTATTGGCCACGAAGGAACTGATCAATGAAGACATCGCAGAAAAAGTGACCAAACTTGTTAACGGCACGAAGGAGCGCTACCTGAAAATCATCGAGCAGGCAGCCAATGAAAAGCTTGATTTCATCGATTCCGAGGTGGACCGGATCAATACAAATATCTCCGACTACCAACAAAGGATGGCCGAGCTGAAAAAGAAACAATGATGGGAGTAAGAAGCCGGATGGAGGTATATCTCCTATCCGGCAAAAATTCTCCACAATGGCCGTCCAAGCTTGCTGTGGTCGGTGCTTGCGCACTCAAAAATAAGCAAGCCGCCGGATTTTTCCGGCGGCTTTTTTCGTGCAAGCATTGTCCAGCTTACTTGAGAATCGGAAAAAAGTGCTCCAAAATGAGAACGACAGCTACCGCCCCGGCAATCTCGATGATGGTTTGCTTTGCGGAAGCCTTTTCTCCACTCTCTTTCCACATATAGTTTTTCACAAGTACGACACCGGTGAAGACGAATATGAGCAATAGAACCTTATCCATTCCGCCCCTCCTGTATGAAGTAATTTCTCTTACTGTATGATCAGCAGCCAAATAAACAATCCTGCCAATGTAATGAACAGCGTTGGTATTGTCAAGATGATCCCTGTTTTAAAATAGGTACCCCATGAGATCTTTACGCCTTTCAATGAGAGGACATGCAGCCAAAGCAAGGTCGCAAGAGAACCAATCGGCGTAATTTTCGGTCCAAGGTCGGAGCCGATGACATTTGCATAGATGAGCCCCTCCCTAATCACGCCCGTTGTATTCGTTTCTGCGATTGCCAGTGCGTCGATCATGACCGTCGGCAAGTTGTTCATGACCGACGATAAAACAGCAGCAATGAACCCCATCCCCATTACTGCTGGGAACAAACCGCCATCCGCCGCATGCTGGATCCAATTGGCAAGCACCTCGGTCAGACCTGCATTTTTCAATCCATACACGACTACATACATGCCGATCGAGAAAAAGACAATCGCCCAAGGCGCTCCCTTGATTACATTTACAGTACTGACCGCGGGACTCCTTCTTGCCATCAATAAAAAGAAAATCGCGACCGCTCCTGCCACAAAAGAGACCGGGATCGACAGCATTTCGCTGGCAAAATAACCCGCAAGCAGAACAAGCAGCACCAGCCAGGAAAGGCGGAACATCCGGTGATCGCGGATCGCCTCCGCGGGATTCCTCAATTGGGACGCATCATATCGTGCTGGGATGCGCTTGCGGAAAAACAGATACAGCACAAGGATGCTCGCTGCCAACGAAAACAGATTCGGCACAATCATGTGTGCAGCATACTCACTGAAGCCGATGCCGAAAAAGTCAGCCGAAACAATATTGACCAAGTTGCTGACAATCAAAGGCAGCGACGTTGTATCGGCAATAAACCCGCTGGCAATGATGAACGGAAACACCGCCGCCTCTTTAAATTTCAATGCACGAACCATCGCCAGCACAATCGGCGTCAAAATAAGCGCCGCCCCGTCATTCGCAAAAAAGGCCGCTACAATGGCACCCAGCACCGCCACCAGCAAGAACATCAAAACGCCATTCCCCTTGGAGGCCCGAGCCATATGAAGCGCCGCCCATTCAAAAAAGCCGATTTCATCCAAGACCAACGAAATAATAATAATACCGATAAATGCCAATGTCGCATTCCAGACAATGCTCGTTACGTCCACTACATCCTGAAACCCGACAACACCCGCAAGCAACGCCACCGCTGCTCCTCCGCAAGCTGACCAGCCAATCGAAAGGTTTCTCGGCTGCCAAATCACAAGCACGAGCGTCAAGATAAAGATTAATGATGCCAATAAAATCGATGTCACAATCGAACCTCACTCTCCAAACTACTACCTTTTAATTCCAAGCCAGATCCGAACTGCATGCTTGGCTCTTTCTGCATTATAATACAGGGATTTGCCTCTAAGCCAGAAACGAAACAACCAACTTGATTCCGTCTTCGATCCCAGCGGCTCTCTAGGTTCTCTTTATGCAGCATAAAACTTGGTTATCTACCGGAAGCCTCCGATCGCCTTTTCTTCAGGTGCCTAAGGCCATGTTTCATACTTGAAGTTCCTCGATTTCTCTTTCCTCAGGTATCTATGGCTCTCTTTCATATCCAAAAATCCTCGCTTGCTCTTTCTTCCGGTGTCTATAGCTCTCTTTCATACCCCAAGATCCTCGTTTGCTCTTTCTTCAGGTGCCTATGTCCTTTTTATACTCAAAGATTTGATATGGCTCTTCCTTCAGTTGTCTAACCCCGCTTTCACACCAAAAGATCCGCCTTCATGTAGCAGATATCCCGCCCGGTACCTCTCTCCCCGTACCTCCTCAAAGCAAAAAAAAGAAAGCGGGGAGAATGATCTGTTTAAAGTGGTACCTGTAGGTAGGACACTCGAAAAAAAGAGTGTTCAACCTGCAGGTGCTTTTTATATACTTGAAATTAAGAATATGGGATTAGGGGATAACATGAGCAAAGTAACTTTTTCGTCCGAACAGGTAAGTGCA
>NZ_JBWBKF010000016.1:0-350 GCF_057657925.1 Lederbergia sp. B243.17 | reverse complement strand
ATGAGATTTCCCATGGCGCAAGCCAGTAAGATCCCTGAAAGATGATCAGGTGGATAGGTCCGGTGTGGAAGTGTGGTGACACATGGAGCTGACGGATACTAATCGATCGAGGACTTAATCAAACAGTTTTCCGGTTTTACCCTTCTCATGTATCTGGTTTTCAGAGAATGAAAAATTTCTCTTGAAAAATGTATAAAAAGACATTATAATAGCAAATGTGTCTTACATACTTTGTCTGGCGGCGATAGCGAAGAGGCCACACCCGTTCCCATCTCGAACACGGAAGTTAAGCTCTTCAGCGCCGATGGTAGTTGGGGGTTTCCCCCTGCGAGAGCAGGACGCTGCCAGGC
>NZ_JBWBKF010000015.1:0-31235 GCF_057657925.1 Lederbergia sp. B243.17 | reverse complement strand
GCCTGTCGCCCCTGATCAATCGCCCTCCGCTATTCTTTCTCCACATACCGATTTCTCCAGTAGTTCGGCGATGTCGTAGGTGGAGACGTTGTCTTCGACTTCTTTGGCTTTTGTGCCGTCGGACAGCATTGTCAGGCAGTATGGGCAGCCTGAGGAGATAATCGACGGGTCGACGGCCAGGGCTTGTTCGGTCCGGGCTACGTTGATGCGGCTTCCGGTGTCTTCCTCCATCCACATCAAGCCGCCGCCTGCTCCGCAGCACATGCCGTTTTCGCGGTTGCGCTCGATTTCGATGAGAGTGACACCTGGTATTGCTTTCAAGATTTCGCGAGGCGGGTCATACACATCGTTGTAGCGGCCGAGATAACAAGAATCATGGAATGTGATTTTTTCATTAACGGCATACTGCGGTTTGAGACGCCCTTCCTGCACGAGCTTGTGAAGGACCTCTGTATGATGGTACACTTCCGCAGTGAAGCCAAGATCAGGGTACTCATTTTTAAATATATTGTAAGCATGCGGGTCAATTGTGACAATCTTTTTGACATCATTTTTTTCAAATTCCGCAATATTCGCAGTAGCCAGTTCCTGGAAAAGGAACTCATTTCCGAGTCGCCGCGGTGTGTCGCCGGAGTTTTTCTCCTTGTTGCCGAGAATGGCGAACTTCACGTCTGCCTCGTTCAGCAGCTTCGCAAAGGACAAGGCGATTTTTTGGCTGCGGTTGTCAAAAGCGCCCATCGATCCAACCCAGAATAAGTATTCGAAGTCTTCACCGGCTTTTTTCATTTCTTTCACTGTCGGCACTTGGACGTCTTCACGTGCTTCGCGCCAGTTTTCTTTTTCTTTCCGGTTTAATCCCCAAGGATTGCCCTGGCGTTCGATATTTTGCATCGCGCGCTGCGCATCGGGATTCATTTTCCCTTCAGTGAGCACGAGGTAGCGGCGCATGTCGATAATATGGCTGACGTGTTTGTTCATGACCGGACACTGGTCTTCACAGTTGCGGCATGTCGTGCACGCCCAAAGCTCTTCCTCCGTGATGATGTCCCCGACCATGCTCGGCTGGTAGTCAACTGCGGCAGCAGCCTCAATTGCACCTTCACCTGTTCCGCCTTTGGCAATTTGGTTTCCGACCGTGTTTGCAAAAGCGAAAGTCGGCACCCATGGCTGCTGATGTGTCACGGCAGCCCCGTAATTCGTCAGGTGATTCCGCAGCTTGATCATGATGTCCATTGGCGACAGGATTTTACCTGTGCCAGCTGCCGGGCACATATTCGTACAACGGCCGCATTCCACGCAAGCATATAGGTCAACGAGCTGCAAATCTGTGAATTCATTGATTTTGCCGACACCAAATGACTCTTGCGACTCGTCTTCAAAATCAATCAGTTTCAATTTCTTCCCGCCGTCAAGCGGCTCAAGATAGACATTGGCCGGTCCGGCGATCAAGTGGGCGTGCTTCGACTGCGGCACGTAGACGAGGAACGCAAGCAGCAGCAAGAGATGCACCCACCAGGCGACATAAAATACAACGGCCGCTGCAGTCGGATTCATCCAACCAAGTGCTCCAGCGATGGCAGATGCGACAGGCTCCGTCCAAGATAGTGATTCTCCATGCCAAATTGCAGCCATTCCGTTCCCGAGCAGGACCGAAAGCATCAGACCCCCGATGAAGATCAGGACAAGCCCTGCGAATAATCCCCGTTTCAGGCGTACGAGCTTTTCAATATAACGGCGGTAAAAGGCCCAGACGACCGCAACGAGGATGACGAGCGTAACGATTTCCTGGAAAAAAGTGAACCCGGGATAGAGCGGGCCGAAAGGCAGATGCGAACCCGGTTTAAGCCCTTTCCAAATAAAATCAATCGCTCCGAATTGGACAAGAATAAATCCGTAAAAGAACATAACGTGGATGATGCCGCTCTTCTTATCCTTCAGCAGCTTCTTCTGGCCGAAAACATACACCCAGATATTTTTCAGCCGGGCTTTTACATCATTATCGAATTGCTCCTTCTTTCCAAGCTTGATAAATGTAATCCGCGTTTTCACTACATAGACAAACAGCGAAACCGCGTAAACGGTTACAAGCAGAAACGCAATCCAGTTAATCCATAGCCATCCATTCATTGGTGATACGCGCTCCCTTCTATCGCTTTCTATCAGAATACTTTTCTGAAATTTATTACATTCATTGTATAAAATGAATGAGCATTCAGTCAAGGTTTATTTTCGAGCCTAACAGGGGCCGGTTCCCTTGCAAAAAAAGCCAGCCTGAAAAACCGGCTGGCTTAAATTTATAATGTATTTTTCAATTCCCGGATGATCTTATGCGTGTCCGCCCTCTCCCCTGTTTGGGTCGCTCCGATGGCAATGCTGCCTGGGTGAAGTCGCGCAAGCTTACCTACAAGGCCGACAAAATCACTTTCGGCAAGTTTTCCATCGATGAAAACCCAGAGGAATTCTTCTGAAACGGCGAAGATGCATGTATCAAAGTCCTCGCTAATTTCACCTGTCCGCACTCTACGGCCAGCAGCGCCGCAAACAAGCGTGTCACCCAGTGCCTCACCTGGTTCCGTCATCACAGCCCTGTGCCACCCGCTGCCTGAACCCTCGCCTGAAAGCGAATAGATGCGTAGAGGGACTGGGGAACGAAAGCCAAAGCCCGCTTCAAATTCAAAAAAACCGGACAAGGCAACAGTCCCGCGTTTTTCAGCAGTCACTGCAGGCTCAAGTAGCAGCTGGGGCCGCGGCTGATGCGGATGAACTCCTTCCACGACTTCCGTTTGATAGACATTGCCGATCTCTTCTCCTCGCAAAATTTCAAACGGCTCGCCGAGTCCATGCATTTTTCCGTTCTCCAAGAGAAGGAGACGATCGCAGTAGAGCCCGGCAAGATTCATATCATGGAAAATAGAAACGACGGTCAGCTTCTGCGTGCGGGCAAGTGTGGAAAGACGATCCAGCAATTCCTTCTGAAACGCAAGATCCAAATGGTTTGTCGGTTCGTCCAACAGAAGGATTTCCGGCTGCTGCGCGAGCGCCTGGGCAAGGAAAACGCGCTGCCGTTCGCCCCCCGACAGTTCCTGGATGGCTGAGTCAGCAAAGTTCCGGACTCCGGTCAGCTCCATTGCCGATTGAACCGCTTCTTCATCTTGCTGCGCCCATGATTGAAACAACCCTTTCTGATGGGCGTACCGCCCGAGCGCGACCGTTTCCTTAACGGAATAGGCGAACATTTCCGAAGTAAGCTGAGGCAGGACCGCGATTTTCCTCGCCAGCTCTTTCTCCTTGTAGTCCTCAAGCATTTTTCCGTTCACAGTGACCGAGCCGGTTTCCGGCTTGATCAGCCCGCTCAGCATTTTTAACAGCGTCGTTTTTCCGCTACCGTTCGGTCCGAGAATCCCGAATAGCTCCCCTTTCCGGACAGTAAATGATAGATTTTCAAGCACGGAATTTCCCGGGTATCCGCCAGACAATTTTTCTACTTCGAGCATGGCTATCCTCTTCTTTCCAGTCGTCTTCTCATGAGAATCAAGGCAAAAACCGGCGCACCGATGATTGCAGTAATGACGCCGATCGGCAGCTCCGCCGGCTCGATCACAACCCTGGCGACAAGATCGGCTAATATCAGAAAGCCTGCTCCGGTCATAATGGAGAGCGGGAGCAGATGGCGATGGTCTGGCCCCCAGATAAGCCTTGTCAGATGCGGGATGACCAAACCGACAAAGCCGATTGTCCCGCTGACGGCAACAGCGGCACCGGTCACGACGGAACCTGCTGCCAAAACGGCAAGCTTACGCCGCTCCACATTCACACCGATATGCTTTGCCCGCTCCTCCCCGAAGGACATCGCATTCAGCTCCCGCGCATTCAGAAGCAGCACGATGGAGCCGATAAGGAAAAACGGCAGGATGATCCGGAGATACACCCATCCTCTCATTGAAACGCTGCCGAGCAGCCAGCCGATAATCTGCCGCAGCTCCTCTCCCGAAAGTGCGATCATCAGCGAAATCAATGCACCGAGGAAAGAGCTGAAGATAATGCCGGTCAAAATGATTGTCTCTACCTTCATTGATCGGTCAATGCTTCTCGCAAAAAAGAGGACGGCCAAAATCGTCAGGAATGCCCCTGTAATGCTGAGGAGCGGCAAAGTGAAAAGCCCTGCGAATGGCAGGGAAATTTGGAAAAACAGGGCGAGCACCGCTCCGACGGATGCGCCGGAGGAGACGCCGAGCGTATACGGATCCGCAAGCGGGTTGCGGAGGAGACCCTGAAAGGCCGCCCCAGCAACAGCAAGGGATGCCCCGACTGTGCCCGCAAGCAGCACCCGCGGCAATCGGATGTTCATGACGATATTGCTGTGCATCGGGTCAGCGTTCTGCGCCAGATGAAACACGTCTCGGAAAACAATCCCGATGATTTCCGAAAACGGGACGCGGACGGTGCCAAAGCCGATTCCTGTCAGCATCGCCAAGAGCAGAAAGCCTGCCGCGATCAAATATGCAAATAGATGATTATTTCCCGAATACGTCCGGGTATACCGCTTTCGCAAGCTCCTCTACTCCTTCGGTGATCCGCGGTCCGGGACGGCTTGCGATATCCTCTTGAACTTCGAACACCTGCTTATCCTTAACTGCTTTCATATCTTGCCAGCCCGGCCGGCTTAGCAATTGGTCAACCGCATTCTCAATGTAATTATATTTGACAATGATGACGTCAGGATCTGTTTCGATGATCGCTTCTTCATTCATCGGCACATAGCCGTCTTGTTCTATTGCATTTTTCACATGGATCGCTTTGAGCATTTCATCCATGAATGTGTTTTTGCCTGCAGCATAAATCTCAGGTGCCGGAGAAATTTCTGTGAACACCGTTTTCTCGTCCTCTTCTTTAATTGTCTCCGCTTTTTCCTTAATCTTATCCATATCAGCCTTCATTTTGCTGACGAGCTCGTCCGCCTTGCCTTTTGTGCCTGTCGCCTGTCCGATCGTTTCGATCGTATCGTAAATCGCCTCAAATGTCTGTGCATCCTCGACGATGAAAACCGTAATGCCGCTGTCCCTCAGCTGCTGGAATCCGGACTCCCACATCGAAGCCGTGGAGCCGTGGGCCAGGACAAGATCAGGCTTCAGGGAAAGAATTTTTTCCACATTGAGGTCCATGCTTGCGACCTTTTCCTTGTCTGCTACTTCTTCAGGGTAATTATCCGATTCCGATACCCCGACGATAGCATCCCCTTCACCGAGTGCATATAGGATTTCCGTGTTGCTCGGCATGAGCGAAATAATTTTCTCCGGTTTTTTCTCGATCACGACATCCTGATCCGAGGCATCCTTCAGTGTAACCGGAAAATCGGCCTTTTCCGCTTTTTCCGTCTGGCGGGCATTCTGGTCTGGTGCAGGCGTGTTTTCTTTTTTCTCCGTATCGGCTTTTCCGCATGCCGCCAGCAAGCCAAGGACCAGCAGCAGGCTCAGCCATAATGATGCAAACTTCTTCACTTGATCTTCCTCCCCCAATTCGTTTTTAAAAATAAAAAAACATCTCCAACCCAAGGAGATGTGAAAGCAAGCAGGCAGAAAAAAGCCTTAAGCCCGCCCCCATCCTCGCAGGGTCGTGAATTGATTGTCGGAATCGGCAGGTATCCTGGCTTTGGCTCATCGCGCGCTGCTCCTTCCCATACATTCGTACAGTGGATCATGCAGTTTGCTCCCCATTACAGTGGCGGGACCGCGTTGGAATTGCACCAACTTCCCTTTTCATTCCCTCATCGGCACGCTGCCGCATGACGGGAAAACCGGCTCCAAACTATGTAATTCTGTGAATTGCACTTCCGATTATACACCATTCGGGCAATTTGAACAGGAAAGATCCCGGTTTCCGCCAAAAAAAACAGACAGGCACATAGGAAAGCGTTGCTCCCCACGTGCCTGTCTCTCTGGAACACTTACATTTTTTCAGGCGCTGACACCCCAACAAGTTTCAGTGCATTTTTGAGTGTAATTTGGACCGTTTTAATAAGGGCCAGCCTTGCTTTTGTTCCGGCAAGGTCCTCCTCGTTCAACACCTTCTCCGCATTGTAGAAGCTGTGGAAGGCAGAAGCGAGTTCATAAATATAGTTTGTGATTCTGTGGGGAATCCGCTTTTCCGCAGCGTCTGCAATAATCAGCGGGAACTCCCCGAGCTTCTTCAGCAAGTCAACGGCTTTCTCAGACTTCAGAACTGAAAAATCAGCTTTCTCGTCGATTTCCAAGCCTTTTTCAGCAGCGGAACGCAGAATGCTGCAGATCCTTGCGTGAGCGTATTGCGCATAGTAAACCGGGTTCTCGTTCGACTCAGAGACAGCCAGGTCGAGGTCAAAGTCGAGATGTGTGTCCGGGCTTCTCATCGCAAAGAAGTAACGGACTGCGTCAAGACCGACCTCCTCGATCAGCTCGCGCATCGTTACCGCTTTTCCAGTCCGTTTGCTCATTTTCATCTTCTCGCCATCTTTGTACAGATGAACAAGCTGGATGATCTCCACTTCCAGATCCTCCGGGTCATGTCCGAGCGCTTCCATCGCCGCTTTCATCCGCGGAATGTAGCCGTGATGGTCCGCACCCCAAATATTGATCAGCTTGTCAAAGCCTCGGTCAAATTTATCCTGATGATAGGCGATGTCAGGCGTAAGATACGTGTAAGAACCGTCATTTTTGATCAGCACCCGGTCTTTGTCATCTCCGAACTCCGTAGAACGGAACCAGGTTGCCCCGTCCTGTTCGTAAATATGGCCTTTTTCACGAAGCAGGTCGAGCGTCTTGTCGATCTTGCCGTTTTCGTACAAAGACGTCTCCGAATACCAGACATCAAACGGCACACGGAATTGCTCGAGGTCGCCTTTCAGCTTTTCCATTTCATAATCAAGCCCGTATTTGCGGAAAAAGGCATAGCGCTCTTTTTCATCCGCTTTCGCATACGTATCGCCGAATTCCTTTGCGAGTTTCTCGCCGAGCACGACGATGTCCTTTCCATGGTATCCGTCTTCTGGCATCTCTTGCTCTTGTCCAAGCGCCTGGAAATAACGAGCCTCAACGGAAAGAGCGAGATTATGGATCTGATTGCCGGCATCATTGATATAGTATTCCCTGGAAACGTCATATCCCGCTTTATCAAGCACGTTGCAAAGGGAGTCACCGACAGCTGCGCCGCGTGCGTGGCCGAGATGAAGATCACCCGTTGGATTGGCGGAGACAAATTCGATCTGGATTTTCTGTCCTTTGCCGGCGTCTGTGCGCCCGTAATCATCTCCGGCCTCCAAAATATCGGGGATGAGCGCTGTTAAATAGCTGTTGTCCATATAAAAGTTGATGAAACCTGGACCGGCAATTTCAACCTTTTCTATGGATGCTTTTGAACTGTCAAAATGGGCCTGGATGTCTTCAGCAATCATCCGCGGTGCCTTCTTGGCAACACGCGCGAGCTGCATCGCCATATTGGTCGAATAGTCGCCATTTGCCTTATCCTTCGGCGTTTCGACGATCACTTCCGGAATCTGCGCTTCTTCCGCAAGTCCCGCCTTGATGACGGCTGCTTTGATTTCTTCTTTCAATTTCTCCTGCATCTGCTCAACGATATTCATTGCTTGCCAAGTCCTCCTTATATTCTAGCTTCATCCTGTGCTGGCCTGCTTCTGCTCCCTGCATCTCCAGACCATAGCGAAGGCTGAATAAGCCGCCAAGTCCGTCCTTGTCCTGTTCGTGGACAAGTTCTTTCGTATCCGTCTCGAGCTGAAGCCTAACAAAGATGCTTTCATGCGACCCTGTGAGTTTCTCTCCGAGACGAAAGCGCATCCTCATCTTTACGGCCCCCGTGCGGTTGATCATCACTTCGTCCTCGGCGATTTTGACAACCGTACTCACCGTTCCTTCTTCCTGAACCTCTTCATATGTTAAGTATATCGTATTACCCTTTCGATAGTGACGCCCAAAAAGGCTCAATTCATATGTTTCGTCTTCACCGTCAAGTGAGATGGTCGTCGCCAGACGGATTTTAACAGGCAAGTGCCGGTTCTCAGCCAATGAAAACACAACCTTTTATTATGTAGTCTAATCTTAATATTATAGCGGGTAACCGCAACAGAGTCCAACTATTTTTTTATGAAAATTTCCTTCCATTTCCAGCTGGAAGTGCTATAATGAGTCGACTATATGCAAGCATAGGTGATAAATCAATGGTTCTAGACATGGCAATAAACTTTTGCATTTTGTTTACCTTTTCCGCACTGATTTTTTTGCCGTTCCATTCAAAATTCACATACACGATCCCATTTAAAAAACTTCATCCGTTGTTCATTGGAATTGCGAGCGGAATTGCAGGACTGGTCTTGATGCAGACAGCTGTAGAGTTCCCCAACAACACGTTTGTTGATGCCCGGACAGCTGTCATAACGATTAGCGGCATTTATGGCGGCGCTGTTTCACCGTTAGTTAGCGCACTGATCATCGGGGTGGCGAGGATCTTCTATGAAGGGATAAGCTCGACATCTTTGATTGCGGGCGGGAATACCATTGTGGTAGGCATTGCCATCTTCTTTGTTATGCGCAAAATACCGATGACGTTCAAAAGTGCAAGATACTTTTTTCATTATTACATCATCCAGACAGGCATCGTGTTCTTTTACCTTCTAGGCAGGGGTACTGACGCCATTTTGCCGACCGTATATTTATTCGCTTTCTCTTACTTGTCATTTTTTACCTTACTATTCATATTGCAAACCTTTGATGCCCATTTCAAATCGATTGATGCCGTGGAAAGATTGTCGGAGACCGATTTTTTGACCGGCCTATACAACAACCGAAAATTCCAGCTGGAGGCGGCCAAGGTTTTGGCCGATCGAAAGGTCTTCTCTCTTATTCTGCTCGATATTGACCGTTTTAAAAAGGTGAATGATACATACGGCCATCCGATCGGAGATGAGGTACTCCAAGAGCTGGCAGCAAGGCTAAGGAGAATTGCCGGACCGGCCGGCGGAATTTTCTCGAGGAATGGCGGAGAAGAATTTTCAGTCATTCTTCCTGCGTCAAATAGTGAAAGGGCAAAGGAAGTAGCCGAAACCCTGCGGACGGCTATTGCTTCCTCCCCCTTTCCGACTACCACGGACCTGGAGCTGTCGATTACGATTTCCCTTGGCATTGCCACCTTCCCGGAGAACGGGAAGGATATCCAGCAGCTGTATAACCAGGCGGACCTCGCCATGTACGAGGCGAAAGAGACCGGCAGGAATAAGGCTGTTCATATTAACGAGACTGCGAAAAAGGCTGGAACCACTCCGTAAACGATGGTTCCAGCCTTTTTTTAACTTAACTTACCCTTTAAATTGATTTACTATTTAAATAAAAGATAAACAATGAGGAGAGATTTCGTTGAAGACAGAAATAGAGTTTAGAAAAGCAACCGAAAAAGATTTAGAAAGTATTGTTAAAATGCTGGCAGATGATGTTTTAGGAAGTAAACGAGAGCGATATGAGCATCCACTCCCTGCCAGTTACACGGAAGCATTTGAGGCAATTGAGTCTGACCCTAATAACGAATTAGTTGTTGCTTGTTACGGCAATCAAGTCGTTGGGGTACAACAAATTACTTTTACACCTTATATAACACATCAAGGTGGGTGGAGAGCTACGATCGAAGGAGTGCGGGTATCTTCTTCGGTAAGAGGAATGGGTGTAGGGACTGAACTAATAAAATGGGCAATTCAGCGTGCAGAAGAACGCGGCTGTCATATCGTACAACTGACAACTGATAAAATGAGACCCGATGCGTTCAGGTTTTATGAACAATTAGGTTTTAAAGCAACGCATGAAGGCTTAAAACTAAAGCTTTCATAACTTTTGCTAAACTGACAGGGGCTTATCTACCCATAACGACAGTTTCAGGATAGTAAAGTATCATAAACCTTTATTGTCGTTCTACACTTTTCTTGATTTCCACCGTAGATAAGCGCACTCCATTACCTTACTTTGTTGAAAGGATTTTTTCACATACTGAAGAGATATTTTCTTCCGTTCCTATGAATTTTTTTAATAGGCTTTCAGTAATTTCAATCGAAAAATCTTCTTCTTCTCCTTCAGTAAGGGAAAGTGCCAGAATTACAGAGTCGTGGAATTTATAAAAGTTCGGAAATTCACCAGTTCTTTTGTACAATATTCCCGTCTTAGTAATTAAAGAAGGTAATTCATGATACTTTATAGGTTCAACATTTAATTTTAAGAGTAAATAATCTAAGTCATTTTTATTAATCTGTTCATTTGTTTCAAAGATCCTGATTAACAGTTGTTTTGCTTTGTTTAATTTTTGTTCCAATTCATAGACTGTTCTATCAAGCCGATCAATTTGTTTAATTTCTTTCTCAATATGCTTAATTCTTTCTTCTAACTCGTTTATATTGTTCATATTTGCTCCTTTCTTATGTATTTAAACTGGAGCGGAAATTTTGTAGTTTACACAAAGGTCTGCTGGAATTCTAGCTGTTATTTCACCAATAGCACGAGCCGATGCTTTTCTATCACCTTTTCTATTTTACCATCTGTCATTGATCCTTTTCAAAGCGGTTTAGCTTGCCCATGCATTACATTTCCGGCTTTACCTGCACATTGATGCCGTAATTTTAATAAGCCAAAACAAAAAGGGGAGAAAGGCTGGAATGCGCCTTTCTCCCCTTTTCTTATGCTTGTCGTCTCTGAGCAAACGCCTTCCGCACTTAGGTTTATCCGGCTCCGGGCGATAGGGGCTCGAGGTCGTAAGCCCAAAGAAGCTAAAGGCTGGAAGGCGCCTTTTGCTTCTTCGTTCTTACGCTTGTCGCCCCTGATCAATCGCCCTCCGCACTTAGGTGTTATCCGGCTCCAAGGGACAGCCCCTCGAGGTCATAAGCCAAATGATTCATCATTCGCCTTATGCTTGTCGGGGCTAAACAGGCCCTTTCCGAACTTAGGTCCACCCCAGTAGCATTTCTCTTATTAGTTTGCTTGCTGTGTTTGCCGTTTGTTCCGACAGGTCGTAGACGGGGGAGACTTCGACGAGGTCGCAGCCGACGACGTTTACATCAGAGCCGGCGATGGCATGGATGGCGGCGAGCAGTTCTTTTGAAGTGATGCCGCCTGCATCGACTGTGCCTGTTCCTGGAGCGTGCGCCGGGTCGAGGACATCAATGTCGATTGTGACATAGACAGGGCGTCCTGCGAGTTTCGGCAGGATCTCTTTCAACGGCTCGAGCACATCGAACTTGGAAATGTGCATGCCGTTCTCCTTCGCCCATTCAAATTCTTCCTTCATCCCTGACCGGATGCCGAATGAATACATATTCTGCGGGCCGATCAAACCAGCGGCCTTCCGGATTGGAGTCGAATGGGACAGTTCTTCCCCCTCATACTCAGTCCTGAGATCGGTATGAGCATCCATATGGATTACTGCCAAATCCGGGTACTTTTTGTAAACCGCTTTGATGACCGGCCAAGAGACAAGATGTTCACCCCCGATACCGAGCGGGAATTTCCCGTCTTCCAGAAGCGTGCCAATATATTCCTCGATCATATCAAGGCTTTTTTGCGCATTTCCGAATGGCAGCGGAATATCTCCAGCATCAAAATAGTTTACATCTGTCAGTTCCTTATCGAGATAAGGGCTGTATTCCTCAAGCCCGATCGACACTTTGCGGATCTGCCCCGGGCCGAAGCGAGAACCTGGCCTGTAGCTGACCGTCCAGTCCATCGGCATCCCATAAATGACAATCTTGCTCTCTTCATAATTCTCACTGCTGCCAATGAAAACCTGGCCTGAATAGGCGGGATCGAACTTCATCATCGTCCCTCCTGGTCTTTTACCAGGTCCGCGACAAATTTCGGCAGAACAAAGGCCGCTTTATGCAATTCTTTTGTATAATACTTCGTATCGATTTCATGGAAGCGGCTTTCCTCTACTTCAAGTGGATCGTATTTCTTTGAGCCGAGTGTGAACGTCCACAAACCGCTCGGATACGTAGGAACATTCGCCGTATACAGGCGGGTAATCGGGAATATTTCTTTCACATCACGCTGAACCTCCTGGATCAAGTCAGCCTTGAACCAAGGATTGTCCGTTTGGGCGACGAAAATTCCGTCCTCCTTGAGCGCTTTGGAAATACCGGCGTAAAAGCCTTTCGTAAACAGGTTAACGGCAGGTCCGACAGGTTCTGTCGAATCAACCATGATAACATCATATTCATTCTCGCTCTCGGCGATTTCCATGAAGCCGTCGCCGACCTTCACTTCAACCCGCTTATTGTCCAGTTCCCCAGCAATTTCCGGCAGGTATTTCTTCGAGTATTCAATCACTTTTCCGTCAATGTCAACGAGCACCGCTTTCTTCACTTGCGGATGCTTCATAATTTCGCGGATGACACCGCCGTCCCCGCCGCCGACAACGAGCACCTTCTCCGGATTCGGATGTGTAAATAGCGGCACATGGGCCACCATTTCGTGGTAGACAAATTCATCTTTTACAGTGGTCATTACCATGCCGTCCAGCAGCAGCATATTCCCCCATTCAGCTGTTTCTACCATGTCCAGCTTCTGAAACTCCGTCTGTTCCGTATGTAAAGTCTGCTTGACCTCCATCGTAATTCCAAAATGATCGGTCTGCTTTTCTGTAAACCATAATCCGCCCATTCTTAGACACACCCTTCCCTAAAAGTGATCAAAGCTTATTGTTAGTCTTCCACTGTCTGCCCATTGCAAACATGAAATGAGTATAGAAAAAACAGGGGCTCTTGTAAAGTAGAACTTTCATGTACAGGACGCTGTGTGAAACACTTTGTTCTCTCAACTTGCCAATCTGCTCTACCCCTCTATGAATTTCGTGGAAACCGGTTGAATAATTCCCGCCATTTCTTTCCATACTAAAGAAAAAAGCAAGAACGGAAATGGGGGGAGTTTGTTGGAAACAGTGCTGCGGTCAAAAACATGGAAGCTATTCCGCTTTATTGTCATTTGTGGAATTCTCGCAGGTGCATGTGCAGGAATCTTGCTTTCATCCATTCTTCTTTACGCAAAACTGCTCGGCCCTCCTCCACTCGCCATCCCCCAATCCACTCTCTATTATGCTGCCGACGAAACTATAATCGGAGAAAGCAATAACGGAGAAAAGCGTTATTGGGTGTCTCTTGATGATATTTCTCCAAATGCAATTGGAGCGGTGATCGCGATTGAGGATAGGACCTTCTATGAGCATCATGGATTTGACCTGAGACGGATCGGCGGGGCAGTCCTCGCTAATTTGACTGCGATGAAAAAGGTGCAGGGTGCGAGCACCATCACCCAGCAATACGGACGGAATCTTTATTTGACAATGGATAAAACGTGGAAGAGAAAGCTGTCCGAAGCCTTTTATGCAATCAGGCTAGAGATGAATTACGGCAAGGACGAAATTCTTGAGGGCTATTTCAATACGATCAACTATGGACACGGCGCGTACGGAATCGAAGCGGCAAGCCAGTTTTATTTCGGGAAAGATGCCGGCAAGCTGACGCTGGCTGAAAGTGCCATGCTTGCCGGCATTCCCAAAGGGCCGTCCATCTACTCCCCGCTCGCCTCATACGATAAGGCAAAAGAAAGACAAAGACTGATTTTACGGGCGATGGAGGAGACCGGGAAAATTACGGCTGCCGAAGCAACAGCGGCTGCTGAAGAAAAACTGCTGATCACCGGAAAGCACCCGATCCATCAAACCGAGATCGCCCCCTATTATTATGACATGGTCAAAAAAGAGCTGAAAACTGAGGCCGGGCTTGATGAAAGGCTGCTCCTTTACGGCGGACTCCGGGTCTATACGGCGCTTGACCCGACTCAGCAGGCGATCGCTGAAAAAGCAGTAAAAGATACGATCTCTGACAGTTCGACCATTCAAATCGGCTTTGCCGCAATGGATCCCGAGACGGGCTTTGTCACCGCCCTTATCGGCGGGCGCAATTACGCGGAAAGTCCTTTCAACCGTGCTGTCCAGGCAGTTCGCCAGCCGGGATCGGCCATCAAGCCGCTCCTTTATTATGCAGCTCTGGAACGGGGGTTTACCCCGGGGACGATGCTCCGGAGCGAACCAACGACGTTCGTGTTTGACGAGGGACGGGCCGAATACACACCGCATAATTTCAACAGCCGCTATCCGAATGCCGACATCACTATGGGACAGGCCTTGGCTACATCCGATAATGTGTATGCCGTGAAAACCCATCTTTTGCTCGGGACAAGTACGTTAGCGGACATCGCGAAGACATTCGGCATTACAACCGAGATGCGGGAGGTCCCTTCTCTCGCCCTCGGCACATCAGGTGTGAGGGTAACCGAATTGCTCGGCGCCTACAGCATCATCGCTAACGGAGGCAAAAAAGTCGAGCCCCGCTTTATTCGTAAAGTTGAAGACCGGGACGGCAAGGTTATTTATGAAGCCGACCATCAAAGAGAACAGATACTGGAGCCTGAACAAAGCTTTGTCTTAAGCAAAATGATGACAGGGATGTTCGACACGAGGCTGAGCGGCTATGCAACTGTAACCGGAGCATCAATCGCCGGAAAAATGTCCAGGGAATATGCCGGGAAGTCCGGCTCGACCAAGTCGGACAGCTGGATGGCCGGTTTCACACCCGGCCTCGCCGCAGCTGTCTGGACCGGTTACGATGAAGGCAAAGAAATCACGCTGACCGCTGACCAGCTATACGCAAAAAACGTGTGGGTCCGATTCATGGAGCAGGCAACAAAGGACGATCCTGCTGAAAAGCACGAATTTAAGCCGCCTGCAAATGTTGTCGCCGTCCCGATCGACCCGACGAACGGACACGTTGCAACGGCCCTTTGCCCTGTCTTCCGCCTTACCTATTTCGTCAAAGGAACCGAACCGGACGAAACATGCACCGATCACATTCTGACCGGCGGGGAATAAAAACGGAAAAGCCTGGAAAGGACACAATCCCCTTTCCAGGCTTTTCTTAACTGCTCACATTTCAATACGATCAATAAATGCTTGTCTTCAAATGAGCAACCGAATAAGGCGGGCGTTTCTCGACAGCAAAAAGCCCGAGGTGTGCGGCCTCGGGCTTTTTGTGTCCTAGTTTGCCTATGTGCAAACACTATATTCAAGTTTACTTTCTTTCCCTCGTTTCATCAAGCGGGCGGGATTCCTTTTCGACAAGTGTCACATATTGTTCAAATTTCTCGAAAGGTCCGGGTTCGTCCTGCCTACTTGGCAAATGCCTCTTTTAGCTCCTCGTTTGATCGCTCCCACATTCCTTGATCATGGTTTTTGAGGAAGTCGGCAAGTACTTGGCGGGAAGGTGCATCCATATTGTCAACGATGATTTTGCTTTTCATCGCCTTGTCCATATGGTTCACATGCTCCGGCATCGACTTGTAGCCGCGGCGTGCGGGGCGGTTGATATACAATTCGCAGGCAGTGACGCCAGAATAAAATGGTCCTTCCGGCTTGCGGTCAACAGCGACCCAGATCACCCAATATTTCTTTGCGCCTTCCTCCGGAAACTCGCTGCGATCTTTCACATATTTCACGCCGCGCTCCGTTTTGCTGCGGGCATGCATCGCCTGCAGCTCAATCCAGGCCTCTCCCTCTTCGACGTCAACGAGGATCGGCGTAATGTTTTCCAAGCTGAGCGAGCCAATGCCGAACCCTTTATGGCCGTCGGTCGGGGCATCTTTGATGATATTGAATTCAATCTTCTTTTTGTTTTGCTCCATGCAAACTCCTCCCTATTATAAAAATGTGCTGAACACCTTAAACAGGCTATCACGGAAAAATGGAATAACCGTGTTGAATATCGGATATATAGTATAGTGCGCAAGCGGCGTAATGACCAAGATCAGAAAAATGAGTGAGCCATAGTTTTCATATTGGGTCATTTTCACCCGGACAGATGGTGGAACGAGATCCTCCACGATCCGATAGCCATCGAGGGGCGGCAGCGGCAGCAAGTTGAAAACGAACAATAATATATTCATATTGACAAACAGCAAGAAAAATTTCATCGCTAATGGCGGCAGGGTCGCCCCAAACGCAACCATAATCCCCATCCCGATGATCGCGAGCAGGAAATTGCTTACCGGCCCCATCAGCGAAACGAGAATTCCGCCAAGCCGCGGATTGGCAAAATTGCGGCGGTTGACCGGTACCGGCCGCGCCCAGCCGAAGCCGGCGATGAAGATGAGCAATGTCCCGATCGGATCGAGATGATGGATCGGATTTAAGGTCAGCCGACCCTGTTCCTTTGCTGTCGAATCCCCCATTTTATAGGCTGTAAAGGCATGCGCAAATTCATGCACCGTAAAGGCTATCAATAACACTCCCGCCAAAAGAGGGATTTCTTCAAGCGAGAATCGCAAAAATCTTTCCACTGAGCCAGCTCCCATCTCCATAAAGTGAAACATCAATCCGTGAGAGCTCCATCCCCCACTATTGGTTTTTCCGGCTGTTGTACTACCTGCTTCAATTCTAGTTTTTGAAGCGAACAGCCCGGATCAAACACCTTATTCACAGTATACAAAATCCCACGTCTTTCCACATCGTTTCTGTCTTGCTTGCACCTTCACAGAAAAAGACATACAATTTGGACACGAAGAGAAAATGGAGGTATGTACCATGCCATACGTAACTGTAAAAATGCTTGAAGGCCGTTCTGAAGACCAGAAAAAGGCACTTGTTGAAAAAGTGACAGATGCTGTCAGCGAAACAACTGGCGCATCCAAGGAAAAGATCGTAGTTTTCATCGAAGAAATGAGCAAAAACCATTATGCCGTCGCCGGTAAAAGATTGAGTGACGAATAGGATTATTTTTGTGAAAACAGCTGTGCCCGCTTATTGCGCCACAGCTGTTTTTTGTACTTCCCCGATATATTGGTAGGCTTCGTCAATTTCTTCAAGTGTATAATTTTGGTCAGCTTTCAAGAGCTGGATTTTCTCGATTACCGTTTCTTTTTCTTCTTCCTCGAAATAAAGGATGGTCGATACGAGCTCCAGAAAACGGGCGCTCTTCCCATTCATGCTCATCAGGCAACCCTCAAGCTGCGGAATGTTCACCGGGCTTGATTCGAGGAACTCCCGACCGCTCTCCGTTATCTTATAATGATATTGGCAATAACTGCCCCGGTCCTCCTTGCGCTCCTCAAGAAATCCGAAATTGCAAAGTTCTTCCACCCGCAGCGTCAGCTCCTCTGAATAGGGGCCGTAAAAGTGGAATTCAAATTTTTCTTGAAAGGGAAAATCCATTTTCTTCGCTATGTAGATCATCTTTTGCAGTTTTTTCCGCCCTGTGATCTCCCCGGCCGCAGCAAATACACTCATCAGTTTCAAATGATCGTTCAGCATCACCTGTATGTCAACTCCTGCTTATTTTTTCCAATGGCACCTTGTTCATTCCCTGCCCAATATGTTCAGAATCTCTTTTTTCACCTGCGGGTGCCTCTTGTCGTCAAACAGCAGATCCTCAGGAAAATAAAGCTTATGATCCGTGCGCCGTTTTCCGGAAATCGCTTCAACGATTGCGGATTCCCGCGATAATTCACGCAGATCCCCGTTCGGCATCTTCAATGTAATCGGCAAGCGCTCCTCCTCTTCTCCCGGCCGGTAAAAATCATACGGCAGGTCTGAGGATGAATCGACAGCCAAATAGTAATCCGGGTCAATTTCCGCCTTGCGGAACAATGCCTCAAGCTTCACGAGCTCCTTATACTGCTTCGACGGATCAAATTCGGCATATTGAAACAGCCTCCGGTTCATGAACCGATTGCATAGATCTCGCAAAATCGCATCCGTTTCCTCTTCCCACATTTCAAAATAATAGAGCACGACCGGTTCGTCGAGCCGGATATAATCCGCAAGTGATACATCACCCTTGAACAGCGAGATAAAGTGAAGCGGCTCATGCTTAAATTGGTACCCCTCATCATAGAGCGCCTTCGCCCGCTGCAAAATTTTGGTCAAAATAACTTCCGCGCTGCGCGTGACCGGGTGGAAATACACCTGCCAGTACATCTGGTAGCGGCTCATGATATAGTCCTCGACTGCATGCATCCCCGTCGATTTGAAAACGACCTGATCCTCACGCGGCCGCATGACACGCAAAATCCGCTCCATGTCAAAATGGCCGTAACTGACCCCAGTGAAATACGCATCGCGCTGAAGATAATCCATCCGGTCGGCATCGATCTGGCTCGAAATCAGACTGACGACGAGCTTGTCATGATACGTTTTGGCAATGACATCTGCTACTTTCTGCGGAAAGTCTTCGCTGACCGTCCGGAGAACAGCATTCACCTCGGTGTCGCCGACGATGATCCTCCTAGTGAACTGCTCATGATCAAGCTGGTACACTTTTTCAAAGGAATGGGAAAACGGCCCATGCCCGAGATCATGCAAAAGGGCGGCGCAAAGCGACAGCAGCCGCTCGCTCTCCTCCCATTCCGGCCTGCCTTTGAACACGTCGTCAACAATCCGCCGGACAATTTCATACACGCCGAGTGAATGGTTGAACCGGCTATGCTCCGCTCCGTGAAACGTCAAATATGTAGTGCCAAGCTGCTTAATTCTCCGCAGCCGCTGGAATTCCTTCGTTCCGATTAAATCCCAAATCAGCTTGTCCCTCACATGGACATATCGATGGACAGGGTCTTTAAATACTTTCTCCTCGTTCAGTTTCCAGTTCGATTCGTGCATTGGCAACCCTCTTCCTATCTATCATGTTTTCATTATAGCGGCTTTCCTTTCCGATTGAAAGTTGGCATGGCGAGTTTAAAAACTGCTATACCATTCAAAAAATTCCTAGTTGCCCAGCACAACACTCTCGGCTGCTTTTTGAGTCATTGGGCTTTAAAACTTATCTGAGTTCTCCTCCTCCTAACCCTTTAAGAATAAAAAGCATTGCTAGTTCACTATGTGTCAAATGGGCGCAACAATTGCTATCCGCCACAGACATTGTTCTTGAGAAATTCGTCCGTTTCGGCCCATCCTCTTCACGGGAATTGACAGATGTCCAAATAATTTCTCTGCAAAGATGCTGCCCTTTTCAGTGCCCGGTCCGGCTTCTATTGCCGCTGTAATCGGTTTGGAGCAACAGTACACTATCCAAAAATGATTAATTGTTTGCCATATTGGTATATAAATACCCGATTCTGTCCATGCTTTTATCATAGTGCAAGAAGATTTAATAAAAAATATTTTAGGGGAGTGTTCGTTCATGAAAATCAGACAGGATGCATGGACAGAAGAGAATGATTTGTTGCTGGCAGAAACGGTATTGCGGCATGTACGCGAAGGGAGCACGCAGTTGAATGCGTTTGAAGAAGTGGGGGACAAGCTGAACCGGACATCAGCCGCTTGCGGGTTCCGCTGGAATGCGGTCGTCCGCCATCAGTACGAGAAGGCACTTGACCTGGCGAAGAAACAGCGGAAGCAGCGCCAGCGACTGCTCGGCAAAGATCAGGGCGGGAAAAAGAAACTTCTGTATCAGCCGCCAACGCCAACGCTTAATCTCGAGGCTTCGCTCGTACCAGAAGAGTTCGGCGAGGAGCTTCCGCTTGAATTGCTGTCGGAACCAAGGCTTCTCCCGGCGCCAAGACCGGAAGCGCAGGCAGTTGCAGAGAATATGAACCTGGATGCGGTCATCAACTATCTGCAGAACTTACAAAACAACGAATTGCGGACCGATATATTCAGAACCGAGAATGAGAGACTGAAGCGGGAACTTGCCGACCTGAGGCATGAAAATAAGAGGCTCTCAGAACAAATCGGCAAACTGGAGAACTCTTCAGCTACGATGCAGGAAGACTACGAAACGATGATGAAGATTCTGAACCGCGCACGCAAGCATATCCTTTTTGATGAGGAAGACCGCAGCTCCACATCCTTCAAGATGGACAAAAACGGTAATCTTGAAAAGTTGGCAGAATAAGCGGCGGGAAAATAAAAAAACAGTCCGGATTAGATAATTCCGGACTGTTTTCATTTTTTATCAAAGGTATTTCTTGTTGCGGTCGATCATCCGCTCATAGAAGCCTTCGTACCATTCGAGTTCCTGCTCGTCAAGCCCGTCGGCGTAGATGTGTCCGCTCATTGTCTTTAGCGACTCGAGACAGCGAAGCATGACGTTTTGCACCGACAGGTCTGGGGACAGAAGTTCGGAAAGCGACGCCATCACCTCAGGATGAATATCCGGAAAGGTGAATTTGGATGGCTCCCGGAACTTGGCATACTCGTAAAAGTCCCGGACCAATGCAGCCCGTTCCTCTCCGCTTCCCGTGACGCAAAGATACACTTGGACGGCGACTCCCTTGCGAATCCTCCTCTGGGAGATACCTGCGAATTTCTTTCCTCCGATGCTTAAATCGAAACTGCCCGGGCAGTAAGACCCGACAATTTCCCGCGCTTCAATCTCGCAGTTGAAATCGCGGAACATCATATTGACCAGCTGCCACATCGCTGTGTATCCACGGTCAATATCAATCCCTTTTTCTGTATCGGGAAAGACGAGCGTCAGATTTAAGACACCCTCGTCAAGCGCAACGGCAAGGCCGCCCGAATTGCGCACGATCCAGTTCTGGCCGGTCTTTTTCAAAAAATCCAAGCCTGATTGGAGACCTGGAAGCTTCGTATCCTGGATTCCGAGCACAATCGTTTTCGGATGGACCCAGGAACGCATCACAGCCGGCGAGTGCTTGCTGCCGACAGAAAGACAGAGCGTGTCATCGATTGCGAATGACTGAAGCGCATGAAAATACGGCCCCAGTCCCGATTGGTCAATCACCCGCCAAGTATCTTGCTGAAGCAATGCAGGTGCTTCTCCCATTTCCCCCAACTCCTTTTGAAGGGATCCAACGGCTCTTTATCTATCCGATCCCATCGATTGCATAGCCGTAATCAGTGCCAAGTTGTACACATCGTTTTCGTCACAGCCGCGGGAAAGATCGTTCACCGGTGAATTCATTCCTTGAAGAATCGGTCCGACCGCTTCGAAATTTCCGAGCCGCTGGGCGATCTTGTAGCCGATGTTTCCTGCTTCAAGACTCGGGAATACAAACACATTGGCATCTCCCTGGATCACAGAATCCGGTGCTTTTTTCGCAGCTACCGCAGGAACAAAAGCTGCGTCAAATTGGAATTCACCGTCAACAAGCAGATCAGGATCCAGTTCGCGGGCGATCTTCAAGGCTTCTTCCACTTTTTTCGTTTCATCGGACACGGCCGATCCTTTTGTGGAAAAGCTGAGCATCGCTACCCGCGGGTCGATATCAAACAGTCTGGCTGTTTTCGCGCTCTCTACCGCGATTTCCGCCAAATCCCTGCTGTCCGGAGCAATGTTGATTGCACAGTCTGCAAACACATATTGTTCTTCGCCCCGTACCATGATAAATACACCAGAGGTTTTCCCGATTCCTTCTTTCATTTTGATAATTTGCAAAGCAGGCCGAACTGTATCGGCTGTTGAATGCGCCGCTCCGCTTACCAGCCCGTCCGCCTGTTTCATGTATACAAGCATCGTGCCGAAGTAGTTCTCGTCCATTAGCATCGTACGGGCCTGCTCTGGAGTCACCTTGCCTTTTCGTCTTGCCACGAACGCATCGACCATCTCATCAAGACCGACGTATTTCTCCGGATCGTAAATCACCATTTTATCTAATGAAACCTTGTGGTTGCCGGCAAGCTGCGAGATTTCCTCCATGTTGCCGATCAGGACCGGTGTCACCATTCCATCTGCTGCAAGCTTACCAGCTGCACGCAATACACGGGAGTCCGTCGGTTCCGGAAAAACGATTTTCCGATCCCAGCCTGACACCTTCGCTTTTAAACCATCAAATAAATCTGCCATTATTTCTTCCTCCTTTAAAAGGATTGTACATGCCCTACCCTATATCATTACCCAATTCCCGCCGCTGTACTTCTCCGATTTTATGTATCCCCGGGAACACCCTGAACTATTATGACACAAAATCAGCCGGCAATCTTGTCATATTATTAACAGTTGGTCTTCGTAAACGGTTTCTTGGTGAAACTATGTTATAGTATGGATGAAATGACATTGAACAGGAGTGATCCGCATGAGTGAACCGGCAGAAACACTGGATGGCTGGTATACGCTTCACGATTTCCGCACGCTGGACTGGACAAGCTGGAAACTGCTCTCAAGCGATGAGCGACAAGCAGCAATTCATGAATTTCAGCAATTTTTGACTAAGCTTGATGACGTGCAAGAAAAGAAAGCTGGCAGCCATGCCCTCTACACGATCGTCGGCCAAAAAGCTGATTTCATGCTGATGACAATGCGTCCGACAATGAAAGAACTGAACGAGATTGAAACAGAATTCAATAAATTGACGATCGCGGATTATACAATCCCTGCGTATTCCTATGTATCCGTCGTTGAGCTAAGCAACTATCTGGCGAAGGAATCCAATGAGGATCCATATGAAAATCCATACGTTCGCAACCGTCTGTACCCGATTCTTCCAAAGATGGAGCATGTCTGCTTCTATCCGATGGACAAGCGGCGCCAGGGCAATGACAACTGGTATATGCTTTCGATGGAAGAGCGGAAAGACCTTATGTACAGCCACGGCATGATCGGACGCAAATACGCCGGCAAAGTGAAGCAGATCATCTGCGGCTCCGTCGGCTTTGACGACTATGAATGGGGCGTGACGCTGTTTGCAGACGACGTCCTCCAGTTTAAGAAAATCGTCTATGAAATGCGCTTCGATGAAGTGAGTGCCCGCTATGGCGACTTTGGCGCCTTCTTCGTCGGCAATCTGCTGGAAGAAAAAGAGATCGGCAAATTTTTGCACGTATAATCGATTAGGAAGCGCCCGGTTCTTGAGCCGGGTGCTTCTTTTTGCGATTAAAAAGATCCGAAGCATTTTTTTCTCTATCCTGCATACATTTGAAAAGAGCGGGTTATGCAAGGAATACTTATGAGGAGGGAATGCTCTTGTCACAGAACCCAAACGCGTATTACCAGCGCAATCAAATGCCTCAGATGCCGCAGATGGCACCAGGCCAGCAATCTCCCTACATGGTGCCGTTCGGCGCACCGATGCAGGGCCAGCAGTCTCACGTTTCACCTTCAGGGGGATTGAACGTACCCGGCATGTTGCCTATCGAACAGTCCTTCATTGAAAACATACTGCGGCTGAACAAAGGAAAACTCGTCCATGTCTATACCACTTTCGAAAACAACCGCGAGTGGAACGCGAAAATTTTCAACGGCATCATTGAAGCCGCCGGCCGGGACCATGTTATCCTAAGTGATCCCCAAACGGGCCAGCGCTATCTGATCCCGATGGTCTACGTCGATTACGTCACCTTCGACGAACCGATCGAATACGAATACCCTTTCGGCTCAGGGCCATTGGCCACGTACTCACCGAGATGAGAAAAGGGAGAAGGCATTATCAGCCTTCTCCCCTTCTTTAGGTTGTATTGCCGCTATTGCGATGGATATTACCGAACTGCGGAATATATTACCGAACTCAGCATACCGGTACGTGGCGGGCTCTTATTCACCACCTCACAATCCAAGTCCGCGCCTTGCTTTTTTAAGTATCAAAAAAGGACTTTCGCGGATGGAAGCATTTTTCGGTTTCGCCGCAGGGAATCCAGTCCCGCACTCTCCAATCAAGGAAGAATACGCGAAAGAAGCCCCCTCCCCCTTCCCTTGAGAAAATCGGATATCTCCGTCTTAAGGAATATTATCGCGGCCCTGCAAATTATATCGACGCCTCACGGATTATATCCCCGTCTCAGCAAATATATCGACAACTCCGCCAATCCGCTGCCACGCCTTGTGAATGGATGAACATGTATCAACGCACCTGTCCCCTTATAAGCGCAAAAAAACGCCCCTTCGATAAGAAGAAGCGCCTCGTAAATTCAGCCTTTCACCGCAGCCACAATCAGCATGACCCAACCGGCTAAAAATGCGACTCCGCCGATCGGGGTAATAGCACCGAGCACCTTGATGCCACTTGTGCTAAGGGCGTACAAACTGCCCGAAAACAGAATGATCCCGGCCAACATAAGCCAGCCTGACCAGGACAGCGCCTGTGTTGCAGACAGGTTTCCCATCAAAATGCCGACAGCAATGATGCCCGCGGCATGGAACATTTGGTACTGGACGCCGGTTTTCCATACTTCCAAGTATTTCGGCTCAAGCTTCCCTTCCAGTCCATGTGCGCCGAACGCCCCCAAAGCGACGGCAAGAAAGGCATTGACTGCCCCGATTATCAGAAACAACTTCACGTGTCATCCATCCCATCTTAGAAATCGAATAGAGAATCTCCGTTTGCGCCATCTTCCATTTCCATCGGCTTGCTCTCGGCAGCGTAAACATTCCGAACCGGCGGAGATACTGGCATGGACGGTGGTGGCACCGGCGGCCTGAACTCCGGCTGAAACGATTCGGTACGTTCATCAAGTGCCAGTTCAGCCAATGCTTTAATTGCATAAATATGTCCCTGGCGCTTGTGGATGTCCTCCGTTTGCCTCGCCTTCCGCAGCTCCGCTTCCATTTTTTCAAGCAGGGATCCATATGAAATCGCCATATCCGCTCTCCTATCCTTGCAAAATTTAACGCCATTCTCTGCATAAAATCATATGCATTCCCGACATAAAAATCAAAGAAAATGCGTTAACGGCGGGGGATGTCATTAATTTTCCAGTCGATCGGCACATCGCCGATCCTTTCCAGAAATTCATTCGTCCGTGAGAAAGGGCGACTGCCAAAGAAGCCTTTTCGCGCCGCAAACGGGCTCGGGTGAGGAGATTGGATGATGAAATGCTTGTCCACATCAATCAGTTTGATCTTTTCCTGAGCGGGCCGGCCCCACAAAATAAAGACTACCGGCTTCTCCCGCTCGTTGATAAGGGAAATAACCCGGTCCGTGAACGTCTCCCAGCCCTTAGCACGATGAGAAAAAGCATCGCCCGCGCGAACGGTCAAAATCGTGTTCAGCATCAGCACCCCTTCTTCAGCCCATTTCCGCAAGTAACCGTTATTCGGAATCGGAGCCCCGGTATCTTCATGTAATTCTTTGAAAATGTTACGGAGCGATGGAGGGATCTTCACTTCCGGACGCACAGAAAAACTGAGACCGTGTGCCTGCCCCGTTCCATGATAAGGATCCTGACCAAGAATGACTGCCTTCACATCAGGATAATCCGTATACGTCAGCGCATTAAACACATCCTCCTTCGCCGGATAAACGATATGCTTTTCATATTCTTCTTTTAAAAATTCTTCGAGCTTGCGATAGTAGTCTTTCTCAAACTCCGGCGCAAGCAGCGGCTTCCAGTGATTATCCAATAAGGGAAACAAAGGGATCATCCTTTCCATCATCTATTCTCTTGTATTCTTACCCTGATCTGGCGGGAGAAAGACAAGAATTCATGTTTCATTTTTTTACAGACGGATATAGTAGAGTATTGGAAAATTGAAAGGGAGGATTTGATTATGACTACAGTAAAAGTTTGTGAAAATGGACTTCAAGCGAAAAAAATCATCGATGAGCTTGCAGCTGAGGGCTACGGCCACGATAATATTTATATTTTCGCCCATGGGGAAGAACGCGAAAAGGACCTGACAGATGCGATTGACACCGCTTCTGTAGGCGTGGGCGAAAAAGGAATCATGGACACTGTTAAAAACGTATTCCGCAAACGCGGAGACGAGCTACGCGCCGAGTTTCAAGCTGTCGGCCTGTCGAAGGAAGAGGCCGACAAGTATGAAAAAGTATTGGACGGCGGCGAACTCGTACTCGTTGCGAAGAAATAATCATGCTGGTCCCCTCTTTGCAGGGGACTATTTTTATGCGACAAATTTAGCCCTGGCCTTAACAATCCAGACGGCCATTGCTGCGGCAAAAAGCAGGATGATCGCTTCCACCATATATATATTTCCGATTACGCCTTTTTGATAAAGTGCTGCTGGAAAGTCAAAGGCGGCGTGGATAAGGATGGCTAGGAAAAAATAGGCCATTTTTTTGCTTTTCAGAGCATAGAGCACCAGAATAGATAGACTGATATGCAAGATGATCGCACTCAGCCGTTCCAGTCCGCCCATTAAAATAAGCAGAGGCGAAGTGTCCGTCAGCTGTGTCCTCACCAGGTCCATCGCTCCCCTCGATTGCTCATTAACAATCAAAGCATCAAAGCTTCCATTGTTGATCATGATGGCAAACACGATCATGACGACGCTGTTAATGCCGACAAGCATGACCGATTCGATTCCGCCATGACCGATCCCAAAGGCGAAACCATCCTTCCATTCCCGATACTTTTTCAGCATATAAGCGAAAACGATGAACCGTCCAGTTTCTTCAAAAATCCCCGCCATCAGCCCGCCATACAGCATGTACACCCATGGGTTTTCAAGCCACTTCTGCGTCGTCCCGTTAACCGAGAAAAAGAAAAAATGGGCCAGCTGTTCAAGCACGACGGCAAACAGAATAAAGGTCAGCATCCCAAAGAGAACGACCTTAAAGGATATCCTGTACTTCTTTCTCCCAACAGTCAGCAGCAAAATCGGCATCCCGATCGTGATGAACATGTTCAAAACAAGTGCCGTTACTACTGTGCCTCCAACCATGGAACCTCCCCTTTCCGTGACACTCCCTATTCATCCGACAAGCGAATGATACAATTTCCGCGCCTCTATCGGGTCGCTCGTACCGTGAATCAGTGCGCGTCCGTCTTTGAAAAAAACCGCTCGGACGCCTGCTTTCCTTACCGAAACAAGAAAAGGATTGCCTCCAACTTCATAGCCGGCCATTCTCCACTGCTCTGCGAGTTCAGGCAGCCGGAAGGAAACACGCGGCGGCCGGATTTGGACAGTGTCCCGTCCGCATAGCACGGCAATCTTCATCTCCGCTTCCTTTTCCAAAAAGGGATAGTCTGGGGTCTCACCGCAAGAAGAACAGTGCGGATTTTTCATCGCGCCCGCTTTCAGCGCGAACGTTTCATTTTCCCAAAGGTCAAAGGAAAGATAAGTATCCCGGACAGCGCCAAGGTTTCCACTTAAAATTTTCAATGCCTCTGCTCCTTGATGCGCCGTCACCGTTTGCACAGCCGGAGAGATGATTCCCGCTGTGTCGCATGTCAGTCCTTGCGGCGGCAGATTTCTCATCAGGCACTGTAGACAAGGGGTCTTCCCCGGAAGGATGGTGAACGTCATCCCGAAGCTTCCGACACAGGAGCCAAAAAGGTAAGGAATCCGATATTTCTGGGCGATGTCGTTCAGCAGGAAGCGCGTTTCAAAATTATCGGTCCCGTCCATCAGCAAGTCCACCCCCGGAGCAAGACGCTCAAGCATTTCTGCATCCGCATGCCCGGCAATCGCCTCAATGATGACCTCACTGTTAATCGCACCTAGCCTCATTTTGGCTGCCTCCGCCTTCGGCCACTCTTTCTCCGCGTCTTCTTCCGTAAACAGATGCTGTCTCTGAAGATTGCTCCATTCTACGTAATCGCGATCAATGAGCGTCAATTTTCCGATGCCTGCCCTTGCCAGCATTTCCGCCGTGTTTGTGCCGAGGGCTCCGACGCCGACAATCAATGCGTGCTTTGTCCGGATTTCCTCCTGCCCGTCCTTGCCGATCGGGGCAAAAAGCATCTGCCTGGAATACCGTTCATAATCCAACCCGCTCACCCTCCGCTTACCGGCGGAATGAGAGCAATCAAATCCCCTTCTTTGATGACCGTTTCTTCTGTGGCGAACTCCTCATTGACGGCAACCATGATGCCGTCAAGCGCCCCAATTGACGTGCCTCGCTCAAGATCCCTTTTCAGTTCACTTACTGTTTTTCCGGCCGCATTCCTTTCCAGCTCACCAGTCTGTGCCTTCTCCTTTAAATGGGCAAAAAGCTTGATCTTATTCAACGATTTCTTCCTCCTCCGGTTTTCCGTCCTTATATTGTTTCGTTCCTTGCTGATTGCCGATCCACTCTTCCCCGTCTTCCCAATGCTCTTTTTTCCAAATGGGCACCATTTCCTTGATCCGCTCGATTGCATAGCGGTTCGCTTCATACGCTGCCGGACGATGCGGTGAAGAAACGGCGATGGCTACAGCGATGTCACTGATTTCCAGCCGCCCAATCCGGTGAGTGATGAACACCTCTGTTCCCGGCCACTTCTCCTTAATTTCCCTTGTGATCTGATCGAGCTTTTTCACAGCCATCGGTTCGTATGCTTCGTATTCGAGATGGAGGGTCCTTCTCCCATATGTCAGTTCCCGCACTGTTCCGGCAAAAACCGTTACAGCCCCCGCTTCTCGACGGACAACCTGCTCATACACATCCCCAATCCGGATCGGATCCCTCGTGATTGAACCATTCATTGCGCTGCCTCCCTTTCCATTTCCTTTGCTCTTCTATATTCATTCGAATTTTTCCTATTCGCCATATTATCGGCAGGGATATAATACACATCCAGGCTACCATATGGTCATCAGCCCTTTGTTCTCGCCCAACCGGCCTGATTCCTCACCTTCCAATATGACTGATTTCACCTTTCTTTCCTCTCCTATTTCTATAATTCCGAATCAATTGGTTATCTGCCATTTTAGCAGATAGAGAGGATGCGAACCAACGATCCTGCTATTGTTTGTTCCTTTTTTATCGTGGTATGAGAAATAGGTTAAGAGAAGAAGGAGGGACAAATCATGGATGTTGCCGACCTGTTGGCATCACTTGTGAAAATTGAAAGTTCAACGAGAGAAAGAGCAAATCAGGCAGTCGATTTTTGCAGCGGCTGGCTGAAGGGCCGTGAGATTGATTCTGTGAAGTTCGAGGCGGACGGTGCCCACATGCTTGTCGCGGAAGTCGGTAAGGGCGAGCGGACGATCGTGCTGAATGGTCATGTCGATGTTGTGCCGGGAAGACCAGAACAATTCGATCCTTATATAAAGGACGGAAAAATGTTCGGCCGCGGAACGGCGGATATGAAAGCAGGAGTCGCGGCCATGATGGGTGTAATGGCTGAGCTGAAAAAGCGGGATTTTTCTCTTTGCAAAGTGCAGCTGCAAATTGTCTCCGATGAAGAAACGAGCAGCAACTGTTCAAAATACTTGGCCGATCATGGCTATAGGGGCGATTTCGTCATTTGCGGGGAGCCGACACAGCTTGGAATCGGGCTGCAGTCAAAAGGCGTGCTATACGTCGATATCGAAGTACCCGGGAAGCCTGCGCATGGAAGCCGGCCCTGGGAGGGAGAAAATGCGATTTTAAAAGCATATCATTTCTATGAGAAAATCACGGATTTGCCATTTGCGAAAGAAAGCTCGGCTATGTATCCTTTCCCGTCCATCGACCTTCCGATTATCAAAGGCGGTTCGGTCATGAACCAAGTTCCGGACTATTGTCAGATGTCACTTGATATCCGTTTTTTGCCCGAGCAAGATCCGCATGAAATTGTCCGTCAGATTGAAAGCTTGAAGGACGGCAAGGTGACAGTGACAGAGATCGGGGACCCGGTTGCAACGGAGGCAGACAATCCCTATGTCCGGGCGCTTGCATCGGCATGCGAATCTGCAAGCCACGGAAGGCCTGCGCCCGTCTTCGGCCAGCACGGCTCCTCGGACGGTAAGTATTTTGCCAAGTACGGGATACCTGCAGTTGAGTTTGGACCGGCGGGCGGCGACTGGCACGGGAAAGAAGAGTATGTCGACCTGGCGAGCATTGACCGTTACATGACAGCCTTGCTGACCCTGGCAGAAGAGTTCGGCAGCAAGTAAAGTTGCTTTTCAACGACCTTTGATTGCGTTATTCTAAAAGTAGAGAATCAATCAAAGAACATCTTTGGACAAACTGGGAGGAATAGATCATGACAATGAAAAAAGTACTGACGCTCGCCGGTTCTGATTCTAGCGGCGGCGCCGGAATCCAGGCCGACTTGAAAACTTTTCAGGAAAACGGCGTATACGGCATGACAGCTCTAACATCAATCGTCACGATGGACCCTGAACAAAACTGGAGTCACGGCGTTTTTCCAATCGATGTCTCAATCGTGGAAAAGCAGCTGAATACCATTTTGTCCGTTGGCATAGATGCAATGAAAACAGGCATGCTCGGATCTGTTGAGATCATCGAGCTCGGCGCCCGAAAAATCGATGAGCACAAGCTTGAGAAAGTCGTCATCGACCCGGTAATGGTCTGCAAAGGAGAAGATGAAGTCCTCCAGCCGGAAAACACCGATGCGATGCGCGAACTGCTGCTTCCGCGGGCAATGGTCGTAACACCCAACCTTTTTGAAGCATGGCAGCTTGCAAAAACAGGACCGATCAAGACAATCGACGACATGAAGCAGGCAGCCGCTAAAATCCTTGACCTCGGTGCCAAAACAGTCGTAATTAAAGGCGGGAAAGGCCTTGATCACGATAAAGCGATCGATCTTTTCTATGATGGCAATGAGTTCGTCGTGCTCGAAAAAGAAAAACTCGACACGACCTATAACCATGGAGCCGGCTGTACTTTCGCTGCAGCAGTTGCTGCAAACCTGGCAAAGGGCAAGTCTATCAAGGATTCAGTCTCCGCTGCGAAGGAATTTGTCACAGCGGCAATCGAACATGGCTGGAAACTGAACGAATTTGTAGGGCCGGTCATGCATGGCGCTTACTCCCAATTCGTCGGCAGTGTAAAAGAATAAACAGTGAACATACCCGGACGGGGCTTCCCGTCCGGGTTTTTCCCATCCGGCAGCAATGCCTATCATTTCGTATTCCCCCGGATATTTAGTAAAATAAACAGGTAAGAAAGGAGGCTATACAATGAAAGAGATCAACGTAGAAAAAGTACAGCATGAATTGAACAAATGGACCGACATTCCGGTTTACATACATTTAGAAACGACCAACGGCGCCTATGCCTCCCATACGGATGAATCATTCTTCTCCGCAGGAGCCTACATCCGCAACGCCCAAATCCAGTACGAACGCGGAAAAATCGTCGGCGACGGCCCCTACCGCATCGGACTTAAACTCCCGATCGGCTGGGTATACGCCGAAGGCCTCACCCACTTTGAAGTCGACAACCAAGACCGCCTCCTCCTCGCCGGCCACGGATTTGACGGAAAACTGGCAGTGGCCCTCGAAATAAGCAAAGAGCCGTTTGCTTGAGAAAAGTGGAGGGCGGCTGCTTAGGGGCGACAAGCATAAGGGCGAAGAAGCAAAAGGCGCTTTCCAGCCTTTA
>NZ_JBWBKF010000013.1:0-50898 GCF_057657925.1 Lederbergia sp. B243.17 | reverse complement strand
TGGCCGTGAACTTACGTAAGTTTACGGCCAACACAGCAAGTGGATCCTAAATTTATACACAATAAAAAGAGAAAGGTGAAATTGTCTTGCTCAATTTCACCTTTCTCTTGGTTAGAGACTAGTTATGTCCCAGCCTCTTTTTGTCTTGATGCTGCGGCTATCTTGGCAGCATGTCCTTGTATTTTTTTCGTAATTGGTTCAATTCTTTTAGCTTTGCGAGCGATTTCTCCTTCTGATAGATGCCAATCCCGATAATTAAATTTTCAATGAGGAAGGTCGGGGCAACCATGGAATGGAATTCCGCCAGTTCCCCCCGGCTTGCATAAAGGGTGATGTCCGCATACGTATGAAAATCAGAAACAAGTCGATCTGTGATGACGATGGATGGGCATTGAATATCCTTCGCATGATTGAGAATCACGCATGTTTCCGGGTGTAAGCGGACGAAGCCGAATAAGAGGACAACATCATCTTTTTCAAGGTGGACCAATGATTCGAACAGTTCATGGCCGCTTTTGGAAAAGATGTGAACCTTCAGGCCGAAGCGCGCCAGCCGGAATTGCAGCAATTGGGCAAGGCCTCCAGATGGGCCAGGGCTGTACACGTAAATGGTATTAGCAGCAGCCAAAGCTTCAACGGCCATTTTGAATGGTTCGGAAGAGGAATGACGGACCGTTTCCTGTAGGTGATGCATGCTCATCGCAAGCAGTTCATCTGGCATGTCATGGGGTTCTGCCTGGTTCATCATGTTTTCCAGCTTGTTGGCAGGGGTGATTTCCATTCTTTCTTTCAGCTGCTTTTTGAACTGCCTAAAATTTTCATAGCCGATGGATTTCCAAAAACGAGATACGGTAGCATTGCTTACTTGAAGCTGCTCCGCCAGCTCCGTCTCCGTCATATACAGGACCGACTCGATATTCTTCTGCAAAAAGTCTGCAATCCTTTTTTGTTTAGGGGTTAGATTTTCGATTGACCAATTTATTTCCACCATTACTTACCTCGACACTCCTTCCTCTGTGAAATTAGTTTACCATAATGAAAAATATTTTTCTTTTAATTTTATATGAAAATATTTTTACGCAATATCTATATAAGGTTGACCATCTCTTAATACTCCGCTGTTATCGTTAAGGTGAACAAAAAAAGGAGGATTGAAGTGGTCATGGCAAAGAAAGTTCCGTATTCACTGACACAGTCTCAAAAAATGATGGTTTTTATTTTGTCGATGTCGTTGTACGGCCTCTCCAACATGTTTACTGAACTCATCCCAAGTGTGCAATTGGGGCCGATCGAACTATCTGTTGAGTATTTTGCTTTTATTCCGTTGACTCTTTGTATTTTGTTCCACCCGCTATACGCAGCAATCGGCGCTTCGTTGGGGGAGATTATTTTCGGTGAGCTGATGCTCGGGCAATTCGGAGGAATCGGGGAAATTGAAAAGTTCATCACCTTTTCTCTCGGCATGTATATCGCGGGAATTTTGGTGAGAAATCCATTGAATAAGCTGCAAGTGGGAGTCGCCGTCATGTCGGGATTGATCGTTCACCACCTTTTGGGAATGATCGTCGACATCGGAAAGGTTTGGGTTGGTATTGAAGAGCTTGAAGCGGTGAAGGGACTTGCGGAAAGTGTCGTCTTGATCGAAAGTGTCGCCTTTTTGAATGATCTGCTATTCTCAGGAATTTTGTTTGCCTTGCTGCCGACGCTTTATCTTGTGCCGCGTCTCTATGGGAAGATCGAGCCATTGCTCGGAATGAAGCCACGGGATAACAAGGTGAGATACTCCATGAATGAAATCATCACGCCGAAATTGGTCGTGGCGGGCGTCGTTTTTTCAGCGATAGCCGTTGCTGCCGAGTTCATGTCAGAAACGGAGTTTAATTTCGGTGAATGGGAAGTGGATTTCCTGGAGATGTTCGGAGAATGGTTCATTTGGATTATGATCGGAGTGGCGGCCCTGATTTCGCTCATCACGATTCTCATCATGACCAGAAAAAATAAGGAAACGAGAAAGGATATGCGCAATGTCAGTTAAACCAATCATCCAGTTGAGAGACGTGTCATTTTCTTATCCGGGGGCAGAGGAACTGATGCTGAAGGAAGTGAACCTGGACATTTATCCCGGAGAGTTCACTGCCATCATCGGCGGCAATGGATCAGGGAAAACGACCCTTTGCAAAACGTTCAATGGCCTGATTCCTCAATTTTACGTTGGTGATTTCCAAGGAGACGTGTTCGTGGATGGACTGCATGCGAATGATCATACGGTCGCTCAGCTTTCGAAAAATATCGGATACGTGTATCAGGATTTTGAAAACCAACTGCTGCGGCCGACCGTTATGGATGACGTTTCATACGTTCCTTTGAATTATGGGTTGAAGGATTATAAAGAACGCGGAGAGTGGGCGCTCGAGGTGACGGGCCTTTCCTTCCTTCGCAATGAATTTATTTGGCAGCTGAGCGGCGGGCAAATGCATCTTCTAAATGGGCGAATCGTGTGATAGTGATGAATAAGGGGAGAATCATTCGCGATGCCGACAAGAAGAGTGTTTTTGAAAGTGAAGAGTTGATGGAGCAGGCGGGGATCGCTCCGCCGCAAATCGTGAAAGTGAGCCGAGAGTTGGGCGTGACGCCGCTCTGCTACACGGTTGATGAATTTGTATCACGCTATCATCCAATTGCCGAGGAGGGCGGGAAAATTGAACTTTTCACAGAGTTTGCGTGACAAACTTTCGATCGAATACGTAAAGGGCGAGCTGTTGAAAACTGCCTACGGAAACAGGGATACGTTCCTCGCATCTCTCGATCCGCGCACACTTTTGGCCTGGTATGCGTTTTTCGGGATTGTTCCCTGGTTCATTCACAACAAAGCGATTTTAAGCGGCTTTCTTTTGCTAATGATTCTTATGACCGCCATTTCCCGGGTCAGCCCGCTGATTTTGATTGTTTTATGCATGGGCCTTTTAGGGGAAGTCGGTGTCCTTCTCATCATTTCCTTGTTTTTCGGAGGTGGTCTTGGGTCCTTGCTGCCGATGTTTTGGCTGACGGTGAAACTGGCAATCATTGCCCTGGCAAGCATTGCCGTCTTTACGAGCATGGATCCCGAACGGTTCAGTGATGCCTTGCTCAGCATCGGCGTTCCAGGCCAGGCTTTCTTTAGCATTGCTTTCGGTTACCGGATTTGGCCGACGTTGATGGAGGAATTCCAACAGGTTTTCCTCTCCTACCGCCTGCGCGGAAAGGCACCCGAATCGAACGGGATCTTCTATTGAAGAATGATTTATTACTATATGAAAATACTGGTCATGTCCTTTTATCCGCTGATTTTAAACAGTGCGAAAAGATCACGGACGACGGTGGAAGCGCTGGAGACAAAGGGCTTCAGCTATGCAAACACCAACAAAGAAGTGAAGAAAATGAAGCTTGCCCATTTTTCATTCGGCAGGAGAGACTATGGATTCCTAGTCGGTTCGGTTTTGTATGTATTATGTGTATTCTGGCTGGGAACGAATTACCAAATTTGTGGGGGACAAAAAGGATGAAAATCGACTTTCATACACATGGGAAACTATCAAAGAAGGTAGAGTTCTCACTGGATTATTTTATCGAGATGGCGGAGTCTGCAAAGGAGAGCGGCCTTGATGCCATCGCACTGACCGAACATTTTAACACGCGTCGGTTTTCGGACGTATACGACACTTTGGACCGTGAATTTCCGTACGTGGACAATTACTATGACGTCAATGGGCTGAAGGTGTTCCCCGGCATGGAAGTGGACATCCAAGAGACGGGGCATATTCTTTTTATCGGCAAAAGAGAAGAAATCCGCAGCCTTCGCGCGGTGCTTGAACCCTTTACGGAAAAAGGCGGCTTCATCCCGTTTGAAACATTGCTGAACGAAGCTTCGGTCTACCCATTTCTCATCATTGGTGCCCATCCGTTCCGCGAAAGCACTCCGCTTTACCAATTGAACAAGGACCTGCTCTCCCGGCTCGATGCTTTCGACTTAAATGGCAAGGATCTGTTTGTCCAGGGAATCCGCAGCAATACCGAAAAAGTGGCCGCGTTCGCTGAGGAAATCGACATTCCCGTCGTCGGCGGCAGCGACACTCATCAATCGTTGCAATACGGAGTGGTCGTAAATGAGCTAGGCGCTCGTTGCGATACAGTAGCGGAATTGAAAAAAGCAATAGCCGACTGCAACTACAAACTCTATGTGTCCCCGTATTTGTATGCGAAAGTGGACGCAGCCCAGAAAAAGAAGGAACAATTAAAAGCACAGATGAAAATGGCGGAGGGGCAGGTTGTATCGGCAGCTAAGTAGATTGATTCTGTCACATATGCCTGACGGCCGGGTCATCAGGTAGCGAGGGTCACTTAGAGCTGTCCAATGTGCCATTCGTGCGGTAATCGGTGAGCGAAGGTCACATAGAAGAGCTCAAAGAGCCCTTCGTGCGATAGTCGGGTATGCGAAGGTCACATAGAAGTGATCTATGTGACCTTCGTGCGGTAATCGGTGAGCGAAGGTCACATAGAAGAGCTCAAAGTGCCCTTCGTGCGATAGTCGGGAGTGCGAAGGGCATATAGAAGAGCTCAAAGAGCCCTTCGTGCGATAGTCGGTGTGCGAAGGTCACATAGAAGTGATCAAAGTGCCCTTTGTGCGATAGTCGGGAGTGCGAAGGGCATATAGAAGTGATCAAAGTGCCCTTCGTGCGGTAATCAGTGTGCTAAGGTCACATAGAAGTGATCTATGTGCCCTTCGTGTGATTGTCGGGTGTGCGAAGGCCACATAGAAGAGCTCAAAGAGCCCTTCGTGCGATAGTCGGTGAGCGGAGGGCATATAGGGCCTTTAGAGTTTTTTTAGGCCCAAACGCCCCAAACGCCCAAGGCGACAGTTGCCACAGGTATGCCATAAAGTTTCGTACGAACAGATATGATAGGCACCAGGAATTCATTCAACTGGATTTTTTGCAATATAGTGGGTGTGACGTAAGGTTCCGACGGCCGTTAGGTTTTCGTTAAGGACTCGTCTGATTGATTTTTTGGATGGGATGATTTGGCACCAGTCGTGTATGAGGGCTGTTGTAATTTGAGCATTCGGAAACAGAAGCTGGTATTGTGTAATGTTTCGGATGATGGCTTCGGCAGCGATTTCTATTTGGCCGCACTGGGCGCATCCGATTGAGCGGCGGCTGATCATGAGAGTAGAAAAGGAGTTGCATGCATTACATGGTATTCCTTTTCGAAGGTCAGAAAAATGATAAGGCGGCAGTCTATTGTAGGGGGATTCGGTTATATGGCTGCTGATCAGTTTTTCGGCGAGCATATGTGCTTTTCTGCCGGGTTCGCGTTGCTGCATTTTCAGTTGATCCATTAGTCGGTTTAATTGCGTTGGCAGGATGAGGGGGAAGTCCAAGGGGGCCTGAAAGAGGGAGAATTCGTGATTGATGAAGATGAGGCGCGCCTCGATCGGGATGGTCAATCGGAGTTCTTGTAGCAACTGGCGGAACATGGATTCAGAGCGAACTAGCTGGAGGACGGGGCTTTTGATTTCTATTCCGGCGGTTGTGTACCATTTGTCCGCTTCCACATAATAGTCACCCTCGAAATTTTTCACTTCAAAAAGATATATTTTCTTTTCGGAAATCAAGAGGGCATCGATCTGGAACATGCTGCCGCTATGCTCAAGCAGCAAGTCGTGAAGGATCAGCCAGCCGCTCGATACGGTTTCCAGCATTTCTGCAAATTTCTGTTCCCCCTCATGGCCTTTCTCCAAGTTCAAGTAACGCTGCAGCTGGTCAGCGCTTTTCTCCTGCCGTGCCATCACAAACTTTAATAATTGCAGCCTTCCAGATGGTTCATACGGTTTAATGATCATTTTTCACTACCTCTCTTAAAGAATCTATTCTCCCTGATTTTACCATATCAACAAGGGCCATCCTCATGATTTCACGAATTTGCGGAATACTGAATGTGAAATGGAGGAATGGCGATGCCTGAATTGCCGGAAATGGAAAACTATAAAAATTTGTTGCAGCAGCTCGTTGCAGGCCAAAAAATCTCTGCTATTGAGATTAATCGAGAAAAGTCGATCAATCTGCCTGTTGCTGATTTTCAACGGCAGGTCACATCCCAGAGAATTATAGCAATTGACCGACGGGCAAAGTACTTGATCTTTCGACTGGAATCAGGTGTCTCTCTGCTTTTGCATTTAATGCTCGGCGGCACGATGTTTTATGGATCACAGGAGGAGAAGCCTGATCGGACGGTCCAGGTTCAATTGTCATTTGGCGGACGCCATTTGTATTTCATCGGGCTCCGCCTTGGCTACTTGCATCTTTTGACACCTGAGCTGTTAAAAAAAGAGCTGGAAAAACTCGGGCCTGAACCGCTCGCTCCTGCTTTTTCCGAAGAAGCTTTCCTCGCAAGGATGAAGAATAAAAGAGGGGGCTTGAAAACAACACTATTGAATCAGGATGTGATCGCCGGGATCGGCAATCGCTATTCCGATGAAATTTTATGGCATGCGGAATTGTATCCGGACAGAAAGTGCAACGAGTTGGATAAAAATCATCTTGTCCGCCTCTATCGATCCATCCGGTTTATTTTGCAGCGGGGAATCGAAAACGGCGGATACATGGGGCCGCTTTACAACGGGGACAACCGGACGGGCCGCTATCAGATGGCCGTTCATGACCGGGAAGGCGAGGCGTGCAGCCGCTGCGGCGCAGCCATTGTCAAAATGGAGCACTCCTCAAGGAACACATTTTTCTGCGAGAACTGCCAGCGATGAAATTCGGTTGCCATCTTTCCATCAAAGAGGGCTATTTCGGAGCCGCACGGCAAGCTTCCTCCATGAACGCCGCCTCTTTTCAATTCTTCCCGAAAAACCCCCGGAGCCTGTCTGTGAAGGATTTCAACAGAGAAGATGCGGCGCTGTGCAAAGCCTTTTGTCTGGAAAAAGGGATTTTGTCCGTCGGGCATTCACCTTATCCCACGAGTTTAACCCCACAGAGCAAAGTGAAGGAAACACAGGTGATCGAGTCATTGCTGAATGATTTGGACATCACGGATGCTTGCGGAGCCATCGGAGTTGTCGTCCATTTCGGGAAGCCGTCGGCAGGATTGGACATCCTCGAGAGCTATAGGCTGATGATCCATGTGCTTGACGAAACATTGGAGCGGTGGGATGGCGAGGCGAAAATCCTGCTTGAAAATAGTGGAGCCTTGCCTGGTGCGATGGGAACAACATTGGAGGAGCTTGTCCAGATCCGCAGCCTATGCCGGCATCCTGAAAAAGTCGGCTTCTGCCTCGATACATGCCATGCGTTCGCAAGCGGTCTATGGGACGGTGACAATTGGACGGAGGTTATGGAAAAGGGGATAGCACTCGGTTATTTTGATCAATTGCTCGCAGTCCATCTCAATAACTCCAAGTATCCAGCCCTTCAAGGCAAGGACCGGCATGCGCCAATATTCGGGAATGGTTACATAGCCGTAGAGCAGTTTGATCAACTGATAACTACTCCTGAACTCGCACAGCTTCCGTTTATTTTGGAAACGCCGAAGGAAGAAATGCCGCATGAGGAGGAGCTTAGGCTTTTGTTTGAGAAATGGCGAGGGTAAGGCCGGAGCATAGCAAACTAGGATTTGGGAATAAAAATAAATGGCTCATCATGAAAAGGAATGGAGTGTACATCGTATGAAAATCAAAGCAGCTGTAACTCATGGGCAAGGCGAAGAGTTCAAAATTGAAGAAGTGGAATTGGCGGAACCGAAGGCCAATGAGGTGCTGGTGAAGATTGTTGCTTCCGGTGTCTGTCACACCGATGCGGTTGCTCGGGATGCGGGATTGACCCCGTACCCAGTTGTATTGGGGCATGAGGGATCGGGAATTGTTGAAAAAGTGGGCGATGGCGTAAAAACAATTCAACCGGGTGATCATGTTGTGTTGTCTTTTGCCCATTGCGGGCACTGTGAAAATTGTTTGACGGGTCATCCGACAGTTTGCACTCAGTTCAATTTGTTGAATTTCGGCGGAAAGATGGAAGACGACACACACCGGCTCCATCAGCATGATCATGGGCTTTCAACATTTTTTGGACAGTCATCGTTTGGAACCTATGCGGTTGCAAATGAAGGAAACGTGGTAAAAGTGGACAAGGATGTGGATCTGGCATTGTTAGGTCCTTTAGGATGCGGAATACAAACGGGCAGCGGAACCGTATTAAACCGCTTGAAACCCGAGTTCGGAAGCTCCATTGCCATTTACGGTACGGGCGCCGTCGGGCTGAGTGCAATCATGGCGGCCGCGATAACGGAGTGCAAACACATCATTGCCGTCGATATCCATGACGGCAGGTTAGAAATGGCAAAGGAACTGGGAGCAACCCATGTCATTAACAGTAAAAATGAAGATGTTGTGGAACGAATTATAGAGATTACAAAGGGGGGTGTCCAGTACGGTGTCGATACGACTGGCGTGCCGGTTGTCGTTAGGCAGGCCCTGCATGCACTTCGTCCGTTGGGCCAGCTGGCGATTGTCGGCGTGACACCTGTTATGGAAATCAATGTCCACGAAGATATCATGGCAGAGGGCAAAACGATGGTCGGGGTCATTGAAGGAGATGCCGTTCCGAAACTGTTTATCCCTGAACTGATTGAGTACTATAAGCAAGGCAGGTTTCCATTCGATAAATTAGTGAAATTCTATGATTTCAAAGATATAAACGAGGCATTTGAGGATTCTAAAAAAGGGATGGCCATTAAACCGATTGTGAAAATTGGCTAATCCCGGAGGTTATAAGCCAATCAGATTAGATGACTGGTTTGGTTCGAATTGGGTTGGGTCTTCAATATTCGTAATCAAGCTTAAGTAGCCGATAGCTGGGGTATCATAAGGATGCTGGGAGTACACCGTAGACAAGGGAACTATTTTTCAAAGGAGGTTTTTTATTTTGGCAGATGAAAAAGACCTGCAAGGGAAGCGCTCACAAGACGTTAAACGCGAAACGTTGACGACACGCCAAGGTCATCCAGTAAAAGACAACCAAAACATCAAAACAATCGGGAATCGCGGACCGGCTACGCTTGAGAATTACCATTTCATCGAAAAGATTTCCCACTTCGACCGTGAAGAGGTGCCGGAACGGGTTGTCCATGCACGGGGAACCGGAGCTTTCGGATACTTTGAGACGTACGGAAAAGTGGGAGATGAGCCGGTCGAGAAGTATACCCGGGCAAAGGTCTTTTCAGGCGCAGGGAAAAGAACACCGCTGATGGTCCGTTTCTCCACTGTGGCTGGATCCAAGGAATCGCCGGAGACGGCTAGAGATCCACGCGGTTTTGCCGTGAAAATGTACACGGAGGACGGCAACTGGGATTTGGTCGGAAATAACCTGAAAATCTTTTTCATTCGCGATGCGATGAAGTTCCCGGATATGATTCATGCGTTCAAGGCAGATCCGGCATCCAATGTCCCGCATCCGCAACGGATGTTCGACTTTGTTTCCAGAACGCCTGAAGCGACCCATATGATTACATTCCTTTTTTCTCCTTACGGAATTCCCGCAACATACCGTCATATGCAGGGGTCTGGCGTCAATACTTATAAATGGGTGAATGACAAGGGTGAAGCAGTCCTCGTCAAATATCATTGGGAGCCGAAACAAGGCATCCGCAACTTAACACAGGAAGAAGCGGATAAAATCCAGGCGAAAAATGTCGGGCATGCGACACAGGATTTGTATGAGGCGATCGAACGGGGCGAATACCCGGAATGGGAGCTGTTTGTCCAGATCATGGAGGACGACTACCATCCGGAACTTGATTTTGACCCTCTTGACGACACAAAGCTCTGGCCGGAAGACAAGTTTCCGTGGCTGCCGCTCGGGCGCATGGTGCTGGACCGCAATCCGAAAGATTTTCACTCAGAAATTGAGCAGGCCGCATTCGGTACAGGTGTCCTTGTTGACGGCATGGACTTTTCTGACGATAAAATGCTGCAAGGGCGTACCTTCTCCTATTCCGATACGCAGCGTTACCGCGTCGGAGGCAATTATCTGCAACTGCCGGTGAATGCACCGAAAGTGCCGGTTCACACGAATCAGCGCCGCGGCCAGATGGATTACCTCAGCGAAGGGGAAAGAGGAGAGGATCCGCATATCAACTATGAACCGTCGATGCTTGGCGGTCTGCAGGAAGTACAGGATCCGCCGCCGCCTCACCACCCAACATACAATGGAGCAACGATGAGTGCGCCGATTGATCGCCCGAACAATTACGGACAAGCCGGGGAAACCTACCGGAGCCTTGAAGATTGGGAGCGCGAAGAACTGATCAAAAACCTGTCGGAGGCTCTCGCTGTCTGTGACAAACGGATTCAGGACGCGATGGTCGGACACTTCACCGAAGCGGATGCAGACTACGGACGCCGGGTGAAGGAAGGCATTGAAATGAAAATGAAAGAGCTCAGTGAAATGAAGAGCGAAAAAAACACCGTCCCTGGCCGCGAATCTGGAAAGACGAAGTACGGCCAAGGATCAGCTGCAGCGAATGAAGCGACTAAGGATGCAGTGAAGAAAAGCCGCGAATCCGATGCTTATTAATAGACAAGCGAAGCAGGGTGAGAAAAACTTATTGTTTTTCTCATCCTGCTTTTTTCTTTTTTATTTCCTGTTATATACGTGCGTCCATCAGCTAAACAACTAAACAAGTTATCCGCTCCTACATAAATTAATAACGACATCATGTAAGGGAGGGTTAGTTAATGAGTCATCCATTTGACATTAATGAAGAAAGTTTACGTTCACAATCAATTGATGAGTTTATTCGTTCGATAGCAAGAATAGAAAATGCATTCGCAAATGTGCTGAACAGTGAAATGGAGTTTCTAAACAGAAACCGTGATCGGTTTTCACCAGAACAGTTATTGGAGTTTAACGAGAATCTGGAAAACATTATCAAGCTCGCAATCAAAAAAGAGATTATATTGGAGCTGCTCCTTGAAGAGGTGAAAAAATGTCCTAAACATTGCAAACGGGAGAAGGAATGTAAGTGTCATTGTAAATCACACCACTGCCATTGCAACGATTGCTGTGACTGTGAACATGATGAGTGGGAAGACGAGGGATGCTTCCACTGCCATGAACCTGAATTTATATGCGAATGCTTCAGGAAAAACAGGCGTAAAAAATATTATTGATAGCGAATAGACAATAATATCATTTTCTACAATGGGTTTAGTTGTAAAGCCAAGCGTCTATACATCATAAGGACATGTGAATATGATGAGCATATAAGAGGAAGGAGGTTTTGTTGATGGTTGAGGCAGCACTAAAAATTGAAAATGCATTGGCTGATGCAGTGAGCTTCGCTGTACTGCATGGTGACCCAGGTTTTCTCGAAAGAATTCTTAAGCTCGTGATTAAAAAAGAAATAGTTTTGGAGCTTTTGATTGAAGAGCTTCGCGAATCTTAGATAGTAGGCAAAGGAGTGCAGATATTCAACCGGCGATTAAGTAATAAACCGTTTGAAATCGTTAGCATTCTACGATCAGTAAGTTTAATAAAGCAAATGTGGCCACCAGTTAAATAAATTGGTGGTCTTTCCGCTTTTCTATTTGTGCTTGTATCCGAGACTCTGGATAGTGCAAAAAGCCCCCACCAAAAGTAGATGGGGACAAATTGGCTTTTCGGGATCAGTCAGTGCAATCTACGATATCTACACGTTGATCAGGATTTTCGGTTTCTGGTGTGATTACTACAGTGAATGTATCAGTTAGATCTTCCTGGTTGACGAAAACAAACGTAATTACTTGTGCGCCTGTTACTGGGTTCGTAACGATCGTAATCGTAACATCATATTCAACGTCATCGATTGTTCCTTCTCCTGTTAATACTGCATTATCTGTTGCGGGATCACAATCTGCAAAGTCAGTAATAGAACCTTCAAAACGGAAGTCGTTCTCAGTACCCTCCGCGTTGAATTGCAATACTACCTCATTGCGATCTGGCTGGTTGCATGGGCAGAAGCGGATCCGTAATGGATCAGCCTGTCCTGTTACTTCAGGAGTTCCAGGGCGTGACAGCACTGCCGGAATCGAGCCCCGGTTGTAGAATATCGAACATTCCTCACAACCCGGAGGTGGTGGTGTCGGCGGGAATAGCTCTTCAAGGAGAAGCTCTAGTACGATTTCTTTCTTGATGATTAATTTGAGAATTCTTTCAAGAAAACCCGGATTCTGATGCGTAACCGCGAATTGTAAAGCCTCGGCCAACGCCGATTCTACTTTCGCTGCTATCTCAACCTTACTATTTGCCATTTAATTAACTCCTTTCTATTGGATTCCTTGCATCTTATTCATTTTTCTCATGGCCTGTATAAACAGTTGTCCAGCTAAGATGAAAATTACGCAGAATGAGTGATTTCCCTAAATAAAGTTGATGAAACTAATCTTTTCGTACTGTATGGGCTTTGACCCCCCATGATGGTTTTTTAGTTATTTAAAAGGGTTATTGCGGAGACATTGGTGGTGCTCGCTAGTCAACAGGTACAATGGGTTCAAATTGGTCTCTCTTTCTAATGAGTAATCTTACAGAGAGGAAATTGTATCTGTTGACAAAATACCTATAGGGGTATATGATTGGTTTTGCAAACAGAAATTATGGGAGGAGGTAAAACATTGGATTATAATTCGCAAATGAAAAATCGGATTAAGCGGATTGAGGGCCAATTAAGAGGGATTTTAAAAATGATGGACGAGAATAAAGATTGTAAAGAAGTAATCACGCAATTATCCGCGTCCAGAACAGCGTTGGATCGGACTATCGGTTTAATTGTCAGTTCAAATTTAGTGGAGTGTGTCCGCGAGGCCGATAAGAATGGCGAGGATACGGAAGCGATGGTAAAGGAAGCCGTAAACTTATTGGTAAAAAGCCGATAAAAGAGGGTGGATACCCTTTTTTGTTTTAAATATTATAATACCCCTATAGGTATAAAGGGATTAGGAGGAATAGAAAGATGACTGCAGATAAATTGCTGGATGCTAAAGGGTTCGCTTGCCCGATGCCAATCGTGAAAACTAAGAAGGCAATGAATGAACTCGAATCAGGCCAAGTTCTGGAAGTCCATACAACAGATAAGGGAGCCAAGAATGATATACCGGCTTGGGCAAAATCTGTTGGAAATGAACTGTTGCAACTGGAAGAGGAAAATGAGGTCCTAAAGTTTTGGATCAAAAAGGGATAATTTTTTTATTCTATCCAATACCCTTGTGGGTATATTAGCTGAAGAAAGGAGGGTGAGAATGGGGTATGCAATTATTGCGATTTTTATAATCATCGTGATGATAAAATCCTTGCCGGCCAGAGGCGTTAACCAGATTACAGCAACTGATCTGAAGCATGAATTACAGGACAAGAACAAGCAATTTATTGATGTCCGGACGCCGGGGGAGTTCAATGGGAACAACATCAAAGGTTTTAAAAATATTCCGCTGCAGCAACTTGCTCAAAAAGCAGATAAAGAGCTCTTAAAGGAGAAAGAAGTAATCGTCATCTGCCAGAGCGGCGCAAGGAGCCAACGTGCATGCAAGATGCTGAAGAAAGCAGGGTTTTCCAATGTCACAAATGTGAAGGGCGGAATGAGTGCCTGGTTTTAAATAGATGAATGGGGGTTCTTAACCATGAAACAAATGACAGCAAAAGAAGTAGAAAAATTATTGGATGAAGGCAGGGAATTACACTTGATCGATGTACGTGAAACAGACGAAGTAGCGGCCGGAAAAATACCTGGTGCTGTCAATATTCCTTTAGGGCTCGTTGAATTCCGCATGCATGAATTGGATAAATCAACGGAATACATCGTCGTCTGCCGCTCTGGCGGAAGAAGCGGAAGGGCAGCACAATTGCTTGAGAGCAGGGGATTCAATGTAATTAACATGAGCGGAGGCATGCTCTCATGGGAGGGCAGGGTTGAGTGATTTTTTTTGTGAAAATATATACCCCACACCGTATAAATGAGGAGGCTGCATGATGAGTAAGATTGAAGCGGATGTAACCCTGGATGCCAAAGGGCTTGCTTGTCCCATGCCGATTGTAAAAACAAAAAAAGCGATGGCTAGCCTGGAGACAGGGCAAGTTCTCGAAGTCCAAGCGACGGATAAAGGATCAAAAGCCGATATCGCGGCATGGGCCGGCAGTACAGGACACCAATATATAGGGACAATTGAAGCTGACGGAGTGTTAAAACACTTTCTCCGCAAGTCTTCCCCTGAGGAAACGGCAGAAAGAGAACATCCTCATGTAATCAGCAATGAAGAGCTGCAGAAGAAGCTTGAAGCTGAGGCAAATATCACCGTGATTGATGTCCGGGAAGTTGCGGAATATGCATTCGGCCATATCCCTCAAGCTGTTTCCATACCAATGGGCGAACTTGAAAATCGCATTAGTGAATTGGACAAGCAAAGTGAAATTTATGTAGTGTGCCGAACAGGAAACCGCAGCGATCTCGCTGCACAGAAGCTAGAGGATCTTGGATTTGGCAATGTGAAAAATGTGGTTCCCGGGATGAATCAATGGACAGGGAAAACAGCAAATATCAATGATGAAAACACAGGAGGAAATGACAATGACTAAAAGAGTAGCGATTATTGCAAGCAACGGCGGATTATTTGATGCATACAAGGTGTTCAATATTGCAACGGCTGCAGCAGCAACCGAGCAGGAAGTGAGCATTTTCTTCACCTTTGAAGGTCTGAATCTGATTCATAAAGAGGCATATAGACAACTACCAATGCCGGAAGGAAAAGAACATTTTGGAGAAGGCTTCGCAAAAGCAAACGTTCCATCCATTCCGGAATTGGTTGAAATGGCGCAAGAATTGGGTGTTACATTCATTGGCTGCCAAATGACGATGGATGTCATGGGATTGGAAAAGGAAGCTTTTGTTGATGGTGTGGAAGTGGGTGGAGCCGTCACATTTTTAGAGTTCGCGAAGGACGCCCAAGTTACTTTAACGTTTTAATTGATTTTTTTTAAAAGAAAAAATACCAGAGGGGGTAATGGAACGATGGCTGTAAAGGTCATGACTTCAAAAGAGGTAACAGAAAAGGTCATCAATAAAGAGAAGCTGTTTATTCTCGATGTCCGTAATGAAAATGATTTTAAAGACTGGAAAATAGAAGGGGCAAATATTGAACACTTGAATATCCCCTATTATGAATTGCTTGATGGCGTGGACGGAATAGTGGAGAGAATTCCTGCCGGTAAAGAAGTATTGGTAGTATGCGCGAAGGAAGGATCATCGGTCATGGTGGCAGAGATGCTGTCAGAAGCGGGTTTGACCGTGTCCTATTTGCAAGGCGGAATGAAAGCTTGGAGTGAACATTTGCAGCCGGTAAAAGTCGGCGACTTGCAAGGGGGCGGAGAGCTTTATCAGTTTGTCCGGATCGGCAAAGGCTGTCTATCTTATATGATCGTTTCGAATGGTGAAGCGGCTGTGATCGATGCAACACGTATGACAGATGTGTTTGTGGACTTTGCCGAAAATCTTGGCGCAACCATCACTCATGTGTTTGATACACATCTTCATGCCGATCATATTTCCGGCGGCCGGGCTATTGCTGAGAAAACAGGTGCAGTCTATTGGCTGCCTCCGAAGGATGCAGCTGAAGTAACATTCGCCTATCAGCCGCTCGAGGACGGGGATGAAGTGATAATCGGCAACACGAAAATCAGCATTGCCGCTCTGTACTCGCCTGGCCATACGATCGGCTCGACATCCTTTATCGTGGATAATAAATACCTGCTCTCTGGTGATATTTTGTTCATCGACTCGATCGGACGGCCGGACCTTGCCGGAAAAGCGGAGGACTGGGTTGGCGATCTGAGAAAGACCCTTTATCAGCGTTATAGAGCATTGTCTGAACAATTGATCGTTTTGCCGGCTCATTTTATGATTATCGATGAGTTAAATGAGGATGGCAGTGTATCAGAAAGATTGGGGACTTTGTTTGAGAAAAACCACGGACTAATGATGAAAGATGAAGCGGAATTCAGGAAACTCGTGACGGAAAACCTGCCGCCGCAGCCAAATGCCTATCAAGAAATCCGTGAAACGAATATGGGAAAAATCAACCCGGATTTGGATAAGCAGCGCGAGATGGAGATTGGGCCAAATCGCTGTGCAGTCCGCTAAAAAACAAAATGCCGACAAAGGGAACCGAATGAGGTTCCTTTTGTCTTGAAGGAGGGGACAACTTGGATTTATACTTTGTCGTTACCATCTTCCTGATCGGGTTGATTGGCTCATTCGTCTCTGGACTGCTTGGGATTGGCGGAGCGATCATCAACTACCCCATGTTGTTGTACATTCCAGCCATGATCGGAATGGGACATTTTACAGCTCATGAAGTTTCGGCCATCACAGCTATCCAAGTGTTCTTTGCGACAATTGGCGGGGTTTGGGCTTACCGCGAGGGCGGTTACTTGAACAAAGCGTTGATCGCTTATATGGGGACAAGCATTCTAGCCGGCAGTTTCATAGGCGGATTTGCTTCGAACAATATGCCGGAAAGCGGAATTAATCTTGTTTATGGACTGCTGGCGATCATCGCTGTTGTGATGATGTTTGTTCCGCGAAAAGCTGTAGAAGAGAAGCACGTTCACTTTAACAGATGGGTGGCAGCGGGTTCAGCGTTCATCGTGGGTATTGGTGCGGGAATCGTCGGAGCAGGCGGCGCATTTCTTTTGGTTCCGATCATGCTGACGTTATTAAAAATACCGACCCGGGTGACGATCGCTTCGTCTTTGGCGATTACACTCATTTCGTCTATCGGTGCTGTTTCCGGGAAAATCGGAGCGGGCGGTATTCCGTTATTGCCTTCTCTCATCATGGTAGTTGCCAGTTTAATCGCTTCGCCTCTCGGAGCCACTGTCGGTAAAAAGATGAATACTAAAATTTTGCAAGGCATTATGGGGATAGTGATATTGGCAGCTGCCGTAAAGATATGGGTAGAGATTTTAGTATAAGCATGACTGAACGAAGAAGTGCATTGCTAATCCAACAGCGGTTGCACTTCTTTTTGCATTTGTTATGAAACTTTTTCGGGTATTGTTCAGCTTAAATAAGCTTCTGCATAGTTTTGGGAATCCGTAGTACATTTTCGCCCGCTCAACAGGTTGGCAAAATTACCTTCGCAAATAGGCTGCGGGACTTCATTGTCTTGGCAGTGTATGCAAATTGTCGTATTCACGATCGATTCGTATGCAATCCGCCATCCTTTCCGCCCAGGCATAGACCGAGATCGCTCTTTGGAAAAGCGGGCGTTTTATATGGCAAACCTTCAAGGAAGATAAGGAAGAATGGTACCCAAACGTTCTGCGAGCGCGCGGATTCCTTTTCGCTTTTCTTTTACTTCGCCGCCGCATAAAACTCCTTTTGTGTAGAAAGATACAAGAAACGGATGATGCGGAGGGAAGGATGTGATTCGGAATATACAGAAATTTCTGCGTGGCAAGAGGAAAGATCAACCTATTCAAGATAGACAACAAAAAGACGCTTCACAAGACACCCTGTCGAAATCATTTGACAAAAATATAGAGTGGTTTAAGCTCATATTTGAAAATTGCTCAGATGTGATATTCCATGAATTCCGTCCTTTTGGAACGATGAAAGCGATAATTATTTACAATGAAGGATTGGTGGATACAGCACTTCTGCAGAATGATGTTCTTCTGCCACTGACGAAAAAGCATTCTGCAGATCAGGAATGGGCCATTGAACATGTGAAAAATAGTATGGCCGTCGCTAATACTAGTCAGACCCGGCTACTTGACGATTGTATTGAATCCATTTCAACTGGAAAAGCAATCCTCCTCATCGAGGGTGAAAAGGATGCGCTCTCTCTTTCTTTAACGAAATATCATTTGAGGGCCATCGAGGAACCGCAGGCCGAAAAGGTGATACGTGGTCCCCGGGCAGGTTTTATAGAATCCATTCAAGTGAATATTTCTTTAATCCGGCGAATCATCAAAAGCCCTGCATTAAAAATAAAATCCGTAAAGCTAGGGAAATACTCAGAGACAACTGTATCTGTGGCCTATATAGAAGGCATCGCCGATTCGAATTTGATTGCAGAGATAGAATCTCGCTTGCAGAAGGTAAGTTTTGACGGCATTTTAGACAGCAACTACATAGAGGAAGTGATTGAAGACAATCCCTATTCTCCTTTTCCTCAACTCTTGTCGACAGAGCGTCCGGATGTGGCCAGCGCCAACTTGCTGGAAGGCCGCGCTGTCATTTTGGTGGATGGATCGCCATTCGTATTGGTCGCGCCTTTTACTTTTTCTTCTCTCATTCAAGCCCCTGATGACTACTATGAGAGGTATATAGTGGGTACATTCCTCCGCTTCCTGCGCTATATATTTCTTGCTGTCGCCCTTTTTTTTCCTTCTCTCTATGTGGCCATCACTACCTACCATCAGGAGATGCTGCCCGATCAGCTACTCCTAAGTCTTGCAACAGCTAGGGAAACTGTCCCATATACTGCAGTGATTGAAGTGCTCATTATGGAATTAATGTTGGAAGCACTGCGGGAAGCGGGAGTCCGGCTGCCAACACAAATCGGCTCTGCGGTAAGTATCGTTGGGGCCCTTGTGATTGGACAGTCTGCCGTGCAAGCGGGTCTCGTTTCTGCACCGATAGTGATTGTTGTAGCAGCGACCGGAATCGCTTCATTTATGATACCTCGCTACACGATAGGGTACTCCATTCGTTTTCTTCGCTTTCCGCTCGTTATTCTAGCCGGATTTCTCGGCTTACTGGGCATCATGCTTGGGTTTTTAGCGATTGTAATCCATCTATGTTCGCTTCGTTCTTTTGGAGAGCCTTATCTGGCCCCTTTTGCACCGCTTAAGAAAAAAGAGTTGAAAGATACATTATGGAGAGCTCCTCTATGGATGATGAACCAGCGGCCGCACCTTACCGGGGATAAAAACATGAAGCGCCAAGGCTCCCAGCAGAAGCCTGGTCTTAACAGCAGGGGAGAGGCAGAAAAGTAAATGCATAAAGCGAGGGACATAGCATGAGAGGAAAATTTCGCTTGTCTGCTGGAAAACTATCCATAATTCTGATTTTTTGCGGGACTATTTTTTTGCTGGCTGGTTGTTGGGATCATCATGAAATCGATGAATTGGCAATCGTAACCTCAGCTGCTATCGATAAAGAGGATGATAAGGTCAAACTTTCTCTTGGAATCTTTATTCCGAAAAATGGAACGGGACAAACAGAGCAGGGGAGCGGCGGATCAGGAAATGAAATGACTTTTACCACTTCCCATACAGGCAGCAATCTTGCGGATGCATTATCTAAGCTCCAGGCGGAAATGCCTCGGAAAGTGTTCTGGGGCTCATGCAAAATATTTATTATCAGTGACAAGGTGGCCAAGGAAGGAGTAAGCGATCATTTGGATTTTCTACTTCGGCATCCCGGACCAAGAGAAAGGGCATTTATATTTGTCGGTGAAGGAGAAGCGAAAAAGTACATTGAATTAAAAACGGATCTGGAACGCTATTCATCTGAAGAGGTTCGCAAGCTGGCAGGCATGGATCATGGGACGGGACTCACAATCATGGAAATGGATAAAATGTTGGAAGGAAGTGACAGGGCATTAACGATGCCTTACTTGAAGAGGGGGAAGGATGGGAACGGAAACGGGAAAAGTGCGACAGCCGACATCGCCGGAACCGCTTTTTTTAAGGGGGACCGGATGCATGGAGTCATTTCTGAATCGAGTACAAGGGGCTTGCTATGGATAAAGAATCGGATGAAAGAGTACACAATCAGCATGAAGCCGGAAGGTGAAAAAGGTGAGGTAACTTTATACCCCATCACCTCGAGAATCAAGATGGAGCCCACCATAAGCGGAGATGATTGGAAGATGAACGTACATGTGAAAGCCGAAGGGACAGTCGTCCAGAATACGACATCTCTCGATCTCAGTAATCCGGATTCACAGAAAAAAATAGAAAAGGAATTACGTAAAGCGATAAAAAACAATATAGAAAAGGTGATTAGAGAAGCCCAAAATATGAGAATTGACGGGGTTCACTATGGCCAAGAATTTCATAGAAAATACCCGCGGCAATGGGAGAAGGTAGAAGCCAGCTGGGAAGAAAAGTTCCCAGAAGTGCGAACTGAATTCCATATTCAGACGAATATACGCAGGGAAGGGTACATCAAAGAAACAAAAAGTCGGATGAAGCAAGGGGAGTAAATTCGTGGAATGGAAATCCTTCGTTTTAACAGCAGGAATCGCCGCAGTCATCGTCTGGTTGCAATGGGGGACAATGAAAAAGAGACCGGTCCGGGAAAAAGGCGCTTTTTTTGTTCTTCTTGGCATCGGGATTCTACTATCTGCATTTGATCTCAAGCAGATGCCAGGAGTGATAACGCTTGAAAAACTGTTGTTCCAGCCGTTTGAAATTTTGCTAAAACACTAACGGAAGGGATAGTTGAAAGGAAGTAAAGATATGGAAAGAGGGAAAATTTCAGCTCTGCAAATGGCTGTACTCTTGTATCCTGCCATTACTGCAACTGCACTGCTCACAGTCCCTGGATTGACAGCCGAGTATGCTAAAAATGACCTGTGGCTTTCTCCGTTATTGGCTTCTTCAGTCGGTTTTGCAGCCATACTGATTGCTGTATGGCTTCACAACATGTTCCCAGGTGAAACAGTCATTCAATACAGCGAGAAGATTCTCGGACGAGCTTTCGGCAAGGTGCTGAGCTTTGGGATGATTTTATTTTATTTGGACACGACAGGCACCTTGATCAGAGATTATAGCGAGTTTATCATTACTTTTTTCTTCCCAAGAACACCACAGATCGTCATTGTCGGCTCAATTGTTCTGCTTTGTGCTTGTTGTGTTTATGCAGGCCTTGAAGTATTAGCAAGATGCGGACAACTCCTCTTACCCTTTTTCATCATTCCGCTCCTTATGTTTATCATATTTTTAGCGCGAGATTTTGAGCCGGAAAATATTTTTCCGATTCTAAGCCATGGAATGATACCGCCGATTAAAGGGGCAATCGTCATAGCCGGATGGTTCAGTGAATTTTTTCTGGTGGCTTTTCTGCTTCCATTCCTGTCTGACCAGAAGAAGCAGGTCAAATATGGAGTTCTGGCTGTTCTGGCGGTTACGATCTCGCTAACTATCGTCAATTTGATTGTATTGTTCATTTTGGGTCCGACCACGTCAGACAGAATATATCCTTTGATGAATGTGGGCCGGTATGCAAATCTCGGAAGTTTCATTGGAAACATGGAGTCGGTTATCATGGCCGTTTGGATTGCCGGTGCTTTTATAAAAATATCCGTATTTTATTATGCGGTTTCACTGGGAACTGCCCAGTGGCTAAACCTGTCCAGCTATAAGCTGATTGTCTGGCCATTGGGCATTATCATTGTTCAATTAGCTTTTTTGAATCTTGATAGTTCAATGGAACTTGAACATTATGTGGTCCGGGTGTTCCCTTTTTCATCAATCACCGTGCAGATTCTTCTCCCGCTTTGTTTTCTCGTAATTGCCCTGATTGTGAAGCGTAAGAAAAAGAACGAAAGTGCATAAATTTGAGCGGGCGGAGAGGAGGAAAGCTACTGGAAGTGATGAAGGTAGAGTTGTTCAATGATACAATGAAAGGAAAAGAAGTGAGAGGGGCGGAGGAGATGTATGTCACGCTTACATATTTTGTGACCCTTTTGGTGATTGTGATTTCGGTATTTGTATCTTTGTTTTTCAAATACGAGCTGGAACGCCTGTTTCGTGAACGGGAAGATGTCTCGGCTTTCCATATATGCAATCTGATTATTGTATTCATGGTTGCCATTGCTGTTTACGGCGTCATGACGCTCTATGTTAGTGGAGGAGAGCTTCATCTGCTGCTCAGTGCCCCGGTTCTTTTTCTACTCATTCTTCCTATTTACTATTGTGGCCATCGTGCTTTTCGAAACTATAAAATCACATACGAAAAATACAGGACGACTGAAAACGACAAGCTGATCGTCCTTAATGAAAGGTATCTGCAGCAAAAAAGGTCCGTAAAATTCAGGAGCTACAATGCAGCTGCCAAAGAGGACAAACGGATGAATCTGAAAAAGCACCGGTTTTGATTGATTGCACTTGCTGTTGTCTACTTCGCTTATCTCGAATATAGCTCTCGTATAAAATCTGCATCATCAGAGAAATACTTGTTGATCATCTCTTCTGTTGGCACCCGTGTCACAAAGAAAGGGATGTTCTTTTTTTTGATATGGGAGTCGATCTTTTCAATCGTCATTGTATTTCCTCCGAGTGTATTCGTCCAAAGCTCGATCTTTTTTCCGTCACGGAAATGGACAATATACATGCCGCTAACATTTTCCCGGTGCGGATTTGATTCAATACTGACACCGTAGGAGATCTCCACCCCTGCTACATCTTTATCCCATTTATATTCCACGTTCTGCAAACTCCAAAATTTGTCCAAGATAATCTTTTCATCCGTCATGACGATCGCATTTGTGACTCCAAGATAGAGGAAAGGAAGGGTAAACAAAATTGGAATAGTGGCCAACCTGAAGACCGTTCTCATGTTCCTTGCAAAGTCCTGAAACGAACGCTGCCGTATACCTTCCCTGATAGAAAAATAGATTGCCCATGTAGTGAGCCCAAAGACAAGTGCGCCGAAGAAAAACGGCCAATAGACTAAATACGGCATACCGAAATAGAAGGAGCCTTCGACATTGTTTATCATCCGATTGATCATGTAGAAAATAAAAAACCAAATGATTGCAAAAGGTCCGAAAACCAGGCAGAACTTCAACCAAGCTTTTTTTCCAGATGTGTTGTTATTCATAACATGTCTCCTAAAAAATAGATATGTATATTAAGGGTATACGGCTGTCATTATTGAAAGTTTCACTGAAATGTCCTTATGAAATTTCTCATCATGTGCTGTATAATGGCACAAGACCAGCACCTATGTATACAAACAGTTCGGAGGTATAGCAATGAAGTTTATTCGAAATCGCTTAACCGATTATGGGGTTGAAGGCGTTTGGCTTGATTATCTCTCAGTGGCAATATTGGTTGTTTTTGTGGCACTCGTTTGTATGATTGCTTACTTCATAACAAAAAAGGTCATCATCCGTTTCCTTACTCATATTATGAGCAAAAACAAGTTCAAGTCGGATCAGATCTTGCTTGAGCGGAAAGTGCTGCATCAAGCGTCACATTTTGTACCGGCTATCATTATCTATTCTTTTGCATCCACCTTTCCTGATCATCAGGAAGCAATTGAAAAAGCGGCGCTCACTTATATCATCATTGTAGCACTGGGCGTGATCAATCGTCTTTTGAGTGCTTTTAACGACATCTATAAAACTTTTGAAATTGCAAAAACAAAGCCGATTAAAGGCTATATCCAGGTGACAAAAATTGTTGTGATCATCTTTGGCACGATCTTGGTGATTGCCAATCTGATGGGGAAAAGTCCGCTCATCCTGCTTAGCGGCGTTGGTGCTCTTTCGGCGGTGTTTATGCTCGTATTCAAGGACTCCCTTTTAGGGCTGGTGGCAGGGATCCAATTGTCTGCCAATGATATGGTCCGAATGGGGGACTGGATTGAAATGCCAAAGTATGGAGCGGACGGGGATGTGATCGATATATCCCTGAATACAGTAATGGTGCGCAATTTTGACCGGACCGTCACAATGATTCCAAGCTATGCCCTTATTTCCGATTCATTTAAAAATTGGCGCGGAATGCAGGAATCGGGCGGCAGGCGAATCAAACGTGCATTGTATATTGATACATCGAGCATCGCTTTCTGCACAGAGGAAATGATCGACCGTTACAAGAAAATCGATTTGCTGAAAGGGTACATCGTTGACCGTCAAAGGGAGATCGAAGAATATAACAGCAAGCTTCAGGTTGAACTGGACATTCCGGTTAATGGCAGGGCGCTCACGAATATAGGGGTGTTCCGCGCCTATATCAGCGCATATCTCAAGCATCACCCCGGCATTCATCAGGAGATGACGCTGATGGTGCGGCAACTCGCCCCGGGAGAAACAGGGCTGCCGATTGAAATTTATGCTTTTACGAACAGCATTCAGTGGGACGTCTATGAAACAGTGCAGGCTGATATTTTTGATCATCTGTTGGCAGTTGCCGGGGAATTCGGCCTTCGTGTTTTTCAGAACCCGGCCGGCAGTGATTTTAAAGGGATTCGGGAAGTACCTGAGGAAGCCTATAAAGCTCACTCAGTAGGATAATACTAATCTGGAGGGGATCGGATGTTCAAGGGTAATAAAAAGGAAGAAGAGGGCAGGTTTCATGTAAAATCAGTAGAGGATAATCCTAAGCTCGGCCGGTTTTCTGTCATTGTCGACCGGGAGACAGGCGTCCACTATCTCCATTCCTGGGTAGGCACTGGCAGCTCAATAACACCGTTGTTGGACCAAGATGGCCAAGTCGTGATCGAGAAGACAGAAAACTGACAAGACAGAGCGCCAGGACTCCGGAAAGAGCCTGGCGCTTGTCTAATTAGGCATCCAGCTTCATTTGCCAGCGCTTGCCGATCTCTTCCAAGAGGTTATCAATCGGATAGGCCAAATTTTTCACAGGAATGTTCACTTGAGAGGGCAGCAGTCCCTGGTTTATTTTGTTCAGCCAGCGTTTGACGCCGCTGGAACGGTTGATGATCAATTTCGGGTCATGAGTGAAAATGGAAAGGAATAGCTGCCCGCTCATTGAAATCATGTCGATACCTTCAATCTCTTCCCACTTCACCAGCCCGGCTCCAATAAAACTGGAGTGATCAATAATTCCTTCATTGCTTATCATCAATGCCGGTTTATTAACGAGTAGCTCCTTAATATAATAAATGAGGCAAAGGCCAAAAAATACAAGTACGATGACCCCTAGTATGCCGATCCACAATGAAGCCTCTCCCTTCATAGCAAGGGTAAGAAAGAGGAATCCAAGAATTGTAAAAATAAGGGAACCGAAAGTCAGACCCACCATCCTTCCCTTTTTCGTATAGATTTTCAGTGTATCCATCGTTCACTCTCCTGTTCAGCTGATTATGAAAAGAGTATACCAACATTTTCGCGAAGATTTCCAGGGTCGTAAGCAATGGCCAGGTAAATTATTGCCCGGGAAAGTGTCGATTTTTGTTTAGAAAAAATACTTGCATACTGAGAAAAGACTCTTTTCATTGCATAAATTATCTATATAATAGTTTTAAAGCAAGGGCACCGCTGCCATCCAGCAGCGCTTGTTTGATATAGCAAAAAGTGGGGGTGAATTTTTTATGTCCAGTGAACCTGAAGTTTTATTTGATCGGGGGAAGCAGGAAGAGCCGAAAGTGAAAGAGGAAAGACGGGAGGGAGAACCGACTGCTGCTTTCAAAGGTGCATCATGGGCGGCGCTGCTGGTCGGGGTTGCAGCCTATCTGATCGGTCTGTTCAACGCATCCATGGAGTTGAATGAAAAAGGGTATTATTTTGCGGTTTTAATTTTTGGGCTTTATTCGGCGGTCTCGCTGCAAAAGGCGGTGCGGGACAAGGACGAAGGGATTCCGGTTACAGCAATCTATTATGGATTGAGCTGGTTTGCGCTGATTGTTGCTATTTCTTTGATGGCAATCGGTTTGTACAATGCCGGAAGCATTGTCCTAAGTGAAAAAGGGTTTTATGCGATGGCCTTCGTTCTGAGTATTTTCGCGGCAATTACCGTTCAAAAAAACATTCGTGACACAAGCAGGGCTAGGGAAAGAGACTGACCCCTCTGACGCTCCGTCCGCACTCCGGACGGGGCGGTGCCGATTACCAGTATCGGCGAGTCAATCGCTGTCCGTCCCTAAAAAAATCGGTTGCGATAAAACAAAGGATTCATTATAATTTTGGTAGAAAGATAATTTTGTCGAAGTTGTGAACAAATATACATATTATCCTTCGACAAGACAAGAGGGGGACAGATGATGAAAGGTCTATGGAATAAGTGGAACCGATTGAGCTTGGTAAAGCAGATCATTATTGGGTTAGTGATCGGTATTGTCCTTGCTTTAACGATTCCTGACGCGGCGCAGCCTGTTACAATATTCGGCTCTCTCTTCGTAGGTGCATTGAAAGCGGTTGCGCCTGTATTGGTATTATTTTTGGTTATGTCTGCAATCGCCCAGCACAAAAGCGGGCGGAAGACGAATATGAAATCGATCATCGGGCTTTATTTGCTCGGTACGTTTTTAGCCGGATTTATCGCAGTGCTCGTCAGCTTTGTGTTCCCCGTTAATCTGATTATGCCGGAAACGGCAGAAGATCTAACAGCGCCTGGCGGTGTCTCGGAAGTGTTGAAGACCTTGCTGATGAATGTCGTTGACAACCCGGCAAGCGCCATTTACAACGCAAACTATATTGGTATTCTAGCATGGGCTGTTCTGCTCGGACTTGCCTTGAAAAATGCCTCGGATACAACGAAAACAGTGATTTCCAACGTTTCTGATGCCGTCTCTACCATCGTAAAATGGGTGATCAAATTGGCGCCGCTCGGAATTTTGGGCCTTGTGTTTGAATCCATCACAACCAGCGGACTTGCGACTCTTAAAAATTATGGAGAATTGTTGGGCGTTTTGATTGGCTGCATGCTATTCGTCGCTTTTGTTGTTAATCCAATCATCGTTTTTGCAGCGACACGTCAAAACCCATATCCGCTCGTTTTCCGATGTGTAAGGCAAAGCGGAATCACCGCGTTTTTTACCCGCAGTTCAGCGGCGAACATACCTGTTAATATGAAACTGTGTGATGAGCTCGGACTGGACAAGGATACCTATTCTGTTTCCATTCCGCTTGGTGCGACCATCAATATGGCTGGGGCAGCTGTTACGATTTCAGTGCTGACGCTGGCCGCAGTCCATACACTCGGCATTCCGGTTGATTTTCCGACAGCACTGATTCTAAGCGTACTCGCTGCGGTTAGTGCATGTGGAGCATCAGGCGTTGCCGGCGGTTCACTCTTGCTGATTCCGCTTGCGTGCAGCCTGTTCGGCATTTCGAATGATGTGGCGATGACGGTTGTCGGCGTCGGCTTCATCATCGGAGTTCTGCAAGATTCTTTCGAAACAGCATTGAATTCTTCAACCGACGTGCTTTTCACTGCAGCAGCCGAAATCCGCGAGAAACGCAAGCAAGGCAAGCCGTTTAAAATTAATCAAAAGGTCGGCTGATCAAAAGGCCAGGTTCCCTATAATAGTGGAACCTGGCCTTTCTTTGTCTTTATGATGAAGTCAAATTTTTCGAAGCTTAATCGTGACAATAACGAGAATGAATGTGAAAAGCGTGACGAAACCTATAGATGGATCTCTACTAGCCAATATAAAGAAAGAGGCTGGCATGAGCCCGGTTCATCACCGTTATCATACCAGCCATAGGGTCTTTATGAGGTCAAATCTATTTCGAACCTTCACTGCTGCTCAGTTCCTCAGCTCTCGGCTGAAGGTCTTTTACGAAAAAGGAAATGATCAGCCCTGCTAGGGATAAAACTGCGACGACAATAAAGGCGACGTTGGCTCCGTAAATATCAGCATGAGCCATTCCTTTATCAGCCATTCTGCTTTCCGAAGTTGTCATCACCGTGACGAGGATGGCTGTGCCGATTGATGCGGCCACCTGTCTCATCGTATTATCCATCGCTGCACCGTGTGGTATGAAGCGTGTCGGCAATTGATTGAGTCCCGCGGTTGCGACCGGCATCATGACCATCGAAAGGCCGAACATCCGGACACCGTACATCACCGTGATGAACAGGAACGAGGTGGTTGTGTCCAGCCGCATGAAGAAGAACGAAGAAACTGTCATGATCACAAGGCCAGTGATGACCAGTTTTCTTGCACCAAACCGGTCGAAAATCCTGCCTGTGATTGGCGACATCAGCCCGGTAATTAGAGCACCAGGCAAGAGTGCCAATCCGGCTTGGAATGGTGTGAAGTCACGCATGTTCTGCATATAGAGCGGGATCAGTGTTTCGAATCCGATCAATCCCATAAACCCGATCATGCCGATGACAACAGCGAGCGGAAAGACAGGGAAGGTGAATACCCTGAACTCGAGCATCGGCTGTTCCAATTTCAGCTGTCTGAGAATAAAGCAGACGAGCGCTATTGCCCCGACAGCCAGGGACAAGATGGTCATTCCTGCAGTCCAACCGTGATTTCCTGCGGACGTAAACCCGTAAAGGAGTCCGCCGAACCCGAATGAGGACAAAATGATCGAAAGCACATCCAACCTTGGTTTCGTTAATTCCGTCACATTTTTCAAAACAAAGAAAGCGGCGATGATGTCAAGGATCGCAATCGGCAAAATGATGAAGAAGAGAACTCTCCATGAATAATGCTCCAGTACCCAGCCGGACAACGCGGGTCCGATTGCCGGAGCGAACGAAATGACAAGCCCGATCAGTCCCATCGCAGCACCGCGCCGATGTACCGGGAAAATCATCAGAAATACCGTCTGCATCAGCGGGAGCATGACTCCTGCCCCGGCAGACTGGATAACGCGGCCGACCAAGATCATCGGGAAATTCGCAGCCAATCCGGCAACAACCGTTCCGACGGCAAAGACGCTCATCGCAGTAATAAATAGCTGCCTCGTTGTAAACCGCATCAATAAAAATGCACTGACCGGAATCATGATCCCGTTAACGAGCATGAATACCGTCGTCAGCCACTGGGCTGTATTGGCCGTAATCTCCATTTCGCCCATAATAGGGGGAATGGCTGTGATCATCAGCGTTTGATTCAAAATAGAAATAAAGGATCCTGAGAGCAAAATGATAACAATCATTTTGCGGTTATACTCTGTCTTTTGCATGATGCCTCCTCCGTGTCTCTTAAACTACTCTCCATCATATAGAAAAAGCGGAGCGAGCGCTAGATAAAAAGATACGAAATGGCATTCGGATGATCATTATGTCATCTTAGAGGGAGAGAAGGAGGGAAGTCCGATGAAAATTTTAGAGAATACACCCTTCATCGAAAATATTTACGTCGGTGTCCCGCAAATGCTCGGTACCGCTGGGGCAGAGGAGCCGATGGATAGGGAATGGCGGAGCTCGATTTTTAAGCAGCCAGTTACAGGAAGCGTCTTTTTAGGCAAGACGAATCTGGCAGGGGATGAGCAGGCCGACATGAAGCACCACGGCGGTCCAGAAAAAGCGGTCTTCGCCTATCCGGGAGAGCATTACGGGTACTGGCAGGAGACTTTAAGGGGAAAGGAGATCAGGCAGGGAGGGATGGGCGAAAACTTTTCCACCGTCAATCTCCTGGAGAAGGATGTTGCCATCGGTGATGTTTATGAAATCGGAGAAGCGGTGATTCAAGTGTCGCAGCCCCGCCAGCCATGCTGGAAGCCTGCCAGGCGTTACCGGGTGAAAAACCTGGCGCTTCTTCTGCAGCATTCGGGGCGTACCGGCTGGTATTACCGGGTGTTGAAAGAAGGAATTGTCGAGGCGGGCCAGAAACTGAAGCTCGCAGAGAGCCCGCATCCCGAATGGACGATCGAGAGATGCAACCAGGTGATGCACTTGGAGAAGAGCGATTTTAAAAAAGCCGCCGAACTTGCCCTTGTAGAAGCCCTGGCGGTCAATTGGAAAGAGACTTTTCATAGGCGGACCAAAAAGGGTAAAGCTGAAAGTATAGACAGGCGGGTCTTCGGGCCGAATGTGGAAGAATAAACAAAATGCCAGGCCGCGGACTGTATCCGCGGCCTGGCATTTTTTAAAAGAAAAGGTTCAGTATTGTATAAAAGATTGCCGCCAGTCCGGCTGAAATTGGCAAGGTGATGACCCATGTAATCAACATTCGCTGGGCAGTTCCCCATTTTACTCCCTTCAGCCGATGCGAGGCTCCGACACCAAGAATGGATGAGGAAATAACATGGGTTGTGCTGACAGGCAGATGAATTAACGTCGAACCGAAAATGACAGCTGCACCCGTAAGATCGGCGGCGACTCCGCTGACCGGACGGATTTTCATGATCTTGCCCCCGACTGTCTTAATGATTTTCCAGCCGCCCATTGCCGTACCGAGCGCCATCGCCAAGGCACAGGCAAACTGGACCCAATGCTGGACGTCTTCAGTGCTTTGATAACCATTGACGATAAGCGCCATCGTAATGATTCCCATCGCCTTTTGCGCATCATTTGTTCCGTGGGAATAGGACTGCAAAGCGGCGGTGAGAATTTGAACTCTCCTGAATCTTTTATTTGTTTTTGACAAATTGCTATTTTTAAATATGACTTTGATGATGCTATAGACAATGAATCCAATCGCAAAGGCAAGAAGCGGAGAGAGAAGGAGCGCCTTTATAATGTTCAGAAATCCGCTGTAGTTCAATGACTGGAAACCTGCGGCAGCTATGGCTGCACCTGCGATCGAGCCGATCAACGCATGGGAAGAACTGCTCGGAATGCCGTAATACCAAGTGACGAGGTTCCAAATGATCGCTGCGAGCAGTGCAGCGAGGATGACAAGGGAACCATTGCCCAAAGTGAACGGATCGACAATATCCTTCGTTATTGTTTTTGCGACACCTGTGAAAGTCATCGCTCCGACGAAATTCATAATGGAAGCGAGCAAGATGGCATGCCTCGGCTGCAGCGCCTTTGTTGAAACGGAGGTTGCAATCGCGTTTGCTGTATCGTGAAACCCATTAATAAAGTCAAATACAACAGCAAAAACAACAATGAGGATGGTTAGAATCAGGATTGTATCCATGCTTTTATGTACCCCTTATGCATTTTAAAGTATTTTTCTATGTGCCGGAAACCGTGCCATATATGTATAGTTAAAATCCCAAATACACAGAAACCCAGCCCTCCTATAATATCGTAAAATGTCGAACAATAGCCATTCCTTAACAAATGCTTTACACAATCTTAACAATTGAAGTCGCAAATAAGGAATGGCCGATGTTACTTTCTTCCTGTTTTTCTTTGCCAGCCAATTAGTTAGAGTGACTGCGGACCTGGTTTCCAATTACTTGCATACGAAAGTCGGATTACGCGGACACAGGCCTTTTGGATGGTTTTCCAATATCTTACGTTTTTACGCGTGTATATCAGTATAATCAAACTAATTAGTGGATTTTCATAAATTTTACCAAATGAAAGGGAGTTGAAATACATATGTATAAGCGCTTGCTCATCCTGTTGGCGGCGATGATGCTCATACTTGGTGCATGTTCATCAGCTGTCGAACAGGAAGCGGAGAAGGTGGAAGCGGAGGAGAAAGGGAAGTCCGGTCAAAAGGATGGGAAAACAGAGGAAGCAGCAGCGGATGAAGCTAAAGAATCGGAGGAAGAGGAACCGGAAGAGATAACGCCAAAGGAGCTGTTTAGGCTGGCGATCGATGCGTTTGAAGAGATTCAAAGCTTTAGTGCTGAGAATGTTGAAAAGACAGTGTATAAGGGTGAGGAATTGGAACTTGAAATGGAAGAGAAGAATGAAATCGACTTTACAGCAGACCCGCGTGAGCTCGTTTTGCATACTGCTTCCACAAGCTCAAACTCCATTGATTGGTCTGAAATTTTCGGGGACGAAGAAGAAAGTGAAGACAAAAGTGCAGAAGATAGTGAAGAAATACGCGTGAGTTATTATACGGAAAATGGACTGTATTTATTATTTCCAGAAGATAATGTATGGGTAAAGCTGACGAAAGAGGATGAAGGGAAAGTTTTGGATTTAGATAACTTTGAAAACAGGTATGGTCCTTCACAACGGGTAAAGGAGCTTCAGGATTTTAGCGAAGATTTTCTGGTTGAGGAAGATGAAGAGAATTATATGCTAAAGTTGTCTTCTCTCAGTGATCGCTTGAAAGCCCATTTGACAGAGCAGTTCCTGGAAGACTTTGGGCATATGTTATTTCCGGACGAAGAAACTGGAGAACTAACGTTTAAAGACATTGCATATGACATATATCTGGATAAAGAAACGCTATATCCGTCAAAAATCCACTTTTATGGAGATGTTATTGCCGAGGGTACGTATAACAGCGCCTTTACTTTTGAAAGTGAAAGTGAATATGAGAATTATAACAATGTCGATATGATAACCTTAACGAAAGAAGATTTGGAATTGGCAGAAGAAGTGACTGCGGAGGAATTGGCCCATTATGAAATATTTGGAGATGCATTCGAAAGCATAGAAAATATCGCCAATTCATTAGGGCTTTGATCTTCTCTTTTTCTCTTGCAAATTCCGTCAGTCCAATGTATATTATTGTAATTGGATTACAAAACATATAGCAACGTTGTATAACCTCCGAATATGGCTGGAGGGTCTCTACCAGGAACCGATAAATCCTGACTACAAAAATGGAACGATCATTTTGCAGTCAGGTTTTTTTATTTCCTCCATCACCCTGCACTGAAAAGATCCGTTCCTTTCATATTTTTAAAGGAAAGGGTAAGAAGCTATGAATTACAAAGTGTTTATATTGGCAATGGCGACGGTCGCGGTCGGCCTGGTTGAGTTAATTGTCGGCGGGATATTGCCTGCCATTGCTGAAGATGTTGATATTTCACTAAGTACGGCAGGACAATTGATCACCGTGTTTGCCCTTGTATACGCAATTGCGGGTCCGGTTCTGCTCGTGGTGACAAGCCGAATAGAGCGGAAGAAGCTTTATCTTGCTTCCTTGTTTGTCTTCTTTCTTGGGAATGTCCTTACGTATTTTAGCCCAAACTTCACTCTAATGATGATTTCGCGGGTTTTGACGGCGATGAGCACCGCGCTTGTTGTTGTGTTATCGCTGACGATTGCGGCCAAAGTTGTTGAGCCGAAGCATCGTGCGAAGGCGCTCGGGCTGATTTACATGGGGATCAGCTCGTCGCTTGTTCTAGGTGTTCCGGTCGGCATCTTGATTTCCGAAACGTTCGGCTGGAGAATCATTTTCCTGCTGATTGCAGCGTTATCGATCGGCTCGATGGTTCTGATTGCTCTGTTTTTGGAGCGGATTCCCAGTGAAAAAGCAGTCCCGCTCTCCGTACAGCTAAAAGCGGTCGCGAGCGGAAAAGTCGGCGCTGCCCATCTCGCCACCTTGTTTATGCTGGCTGGCCACTATACGTTGTACGCCTATTTTACGCCGTTCCTAGAGACGAATCTTCACTTGAACTCCGGCTGGATCAGTGCTTGCTATTTCTTGTTCGGCATTGCCGCAATCAGCGGTGGCGCGCTTGGCGGAACGATTTCCGACAAGTTCGGCCCGCAGAAAAGCATTGTCATATTCATCAGTTCATTTGCGATTATACTGCTCCTGCTCCCGTTTTCGACATTTTCACTTGTCGCCTTCATCCCGATGATGATGGTTTGGGCAGCGCTCAGCTGGAGTCTTGCTCCGCCGCAGCAAAGCTACTTAATTCAGACATCACCGGAGACAGCGGATATACAGCAGAGTTTCAATAACTCGGCCTTGCAGGTCGGCATTTCCCTTGGCTCCGCAGTCGGCGGTGTTGCTCTCGGGCAGACTGGCAACTACGCCAGCATGTCCTGGGTCGGCAGCGTACTCGTCATCATCTCGCTCGTCTGCGCCGTCTACTCCATCACGAGAAAAACAGAAACACACACATCATCGATTAAAAATGTGTGATATTTAGGCCAGTCCCCGTCTAATTAACGTGTTAGCGCGTTAATAGGACGGAGACTGGCTGTTTTTTTGTCCCTGTAGGAAGTTATAAAATGCCGTGTCACTCCAATAGAGAATTGGAAATGGTTCATGAGAATAAGGGAAAACCAAGAAAACAAGCAAAAACAAATAAAAACAAATATTAAAAATGTTGATTTGTTTTGTAAAATCTGTTTATACTACTTATATAAAATAACTAAAAAGACTAATAGTTTCAGTCTAGCTAAAAGGAGGGAAGGAAATCATGATTCGAAAAGGGAGCATAATGCAAGTTCACCAAGATTGCTATGAAGAGTACATTAGGCGGCATGCTCAGTTATGGCCTGAGATGAAGGAGATGCTAAAGGCCTGTGGTGTGAGTAATTATTCTATATTTCTTGACCGGGAATCAGGCAAACTCTTTGCTTATTTGGAAGTCGAGAATGAGCAACTTTGGGCAAACATTGCCAATACGGAAGTTTGTCAAAAATGGTGGGAGTACATGGAACCTCTGATGTTAACAAATCCTGACAATAGCCCGGTTACAGTCGATCTGGAAGAAGTCTTTTACTTGGCATAAGAGCTGGTTCTTATTTTACGGTTTGAGGAAAGCGCATTCATTTATCAGAGAATCAAACAATCGTTAATTCAGTATTATCTATAATTTGGAGGGGTTCAATTGGCAACAAACACTAAAGGTTGGCGGTCGACCATTTCCGTCGCCATGGCAAACTATATTGAAGCTGGTTCTATTATCGCTGCGGCCAGTAGTCTCACACTCTGGCAAAGTTATTTGCATTTTGACAATATCGGGATGGGGCTGCTCAGCGCCCTGAGTGCAAACGCATTTGGAGCAGCGATTGGCGCATTAATCGGCGGTCCATTGACGGATAAGCTGGGGCGGAAGTTTATTTTCACCTATGATTTATTAGTCTATATGGTTGGGATTCTGCTGATTGCTTTCTCATTTAATTTCCCGATGCTGCTCATAGGGACTGTTATCACAGGAATCGCTGTAGGGGCGGGGGTGCCTGTATCGTGGACGTATATTGCTGAAGAATCGCCAAACGATAAACGGGCGGCTCACGTGGGGACAGCCCAGTTAGCCTGGTCGATCGGGCCAATGGTTACGTTTGCCCTTGCAGTCCTTCTGGCACCCCTCGGATTACTGGGGTCAAGAATCATCTTTTTGCATCTTTTTGTAATAGCCGGAGTGGTTCTATATTTAAGAAGAGGGCTGGAGGAATCCAAGTTGTGGGAGGAGCAGCAGAGGTTTGAAAAGAAGGAGCGCTCTGCTGGTATAAAAAGTAAAAATGCGTTTAAAGAACTGTTCACTCTGAAAGTAAACCGTCAAGCGCTCGTTCTATTGATGGGAATCTACTTATTTTGGAACTTAACAGCTGGTGCAATGGGCTATTTTATGCCGTATATATATGAAAATGTTGGAGGGTTGAGTACAGGGCAGGCGAATTTGCTCCAATCATTCCTTTGGCTGTTCACAGTGCTCACAACTTATTTTGTATTTATGAAGTTCGCCGATAGAGTCAGCAGGAGGGCTTTGTTTGGGACAGGAGCAGTAATGGGCATTGTGGCATGGATTTTGTTGACTTTCATGCCAATGACCTGGCCAACATTGATAGCGTTTGTCATCCTGTGGGGTCGGCTGCGGGAATCGGTGCCCAAGCGTTCTTCGCTTTATGGACGAGTGAATTATTCCCTACCCGATATCGTGCAAGTGCACAGGGTGCAATGTATTTTGCCGTCCGGACTGGCATTGCAATCTGGTCATTCATTTTGCCGACTCTTATGCTCACACTAGGCTTTAAAATTGCAGGGATAGTCATGATTACTTTCTTGGTTATTCATGCAGTAATTGGGATCATGCTAGCTCCAAAAACAGAAGGGAAGACACTCACACAAATTGAGCAGGAACGTTACGGAAGTACGGAAGATAAGAAAGTACAGGCCAAGATAGTCAATTAACCAAACAGAAACAAAAGTAAACAAAAATAAGTAAAGAAAATTTCTTTGATTTTGGAGTAGGAACCATATATAATCAACATAAAAGGTGAGGTGGAGGGAATAAAATGGTTAAGAATCTTTGGGATAAACAAAAAGCATCAAAACTAGAAAAAGGATTAGAGGAACTCGTTTACCGGTCAAATTTACTCGGTACGGACCGTTCTGTCTGCAATTGGGGCGGAGGAAACACCTCTATGAAGACTTTGGAAAAGGATTTTCGCGGCCAGGATGTTGAAGTTATGTGGGTAAAAGGAAGCGGGTCGGACCTTGCTACGATGGGTGCCAGAAATTTCACGGGTCTCAAACTGGAAGATGTCCTGCCGCTGATGGACCGTGAGGAGATGTCTGATGAAGAGATGGTTGCCTATCTTGGGCATTGCATGATAGATAGCACTCATCCCAGGGCTTCGATAGAAACGCTTCTGCATGCCTTCTTGCCTTTCAAACATGTCGATCATACCCACCCGGATGCCATCATCAGCATTTGCTGTGCGGACAATGGAAAAGAGATTGCGTCTGAAGTGTTTGGTGATCGGTTTGTGTGGGTTCCATACATCCGACCGGGGTTTAAATTGTCAAAAATGATTGCCGAAGGCGTTAAGCAAAAACCGGGGGCCGAGCTTGTATTAATGGAAAAACACGGTCTCGTTACGTGGGGAGACACTGCTGAAGAAAGTTATGAGAAGACTCTGGAAACAATCCAGCTTGCTGAGGACTATATTAAAAACAAAATAGATGAAAAGAAAGTATTCGGCGGTGAAAGGTTCCAAAGCTTATCTGACGAAGAAGCGGAAAAAATCTTGGCCAAAGTGATGCCGGTGATTAGAGGTGCCGTCAGCGATAATAAGAAAATGCTGCTTAGTTTCGACCGAGGAAAGGATGTCTTGGAATTTGTGAACAGTAAGGACGCACCATCACTGTCGCAGATTGGAGCTGCTTGCCCTGACCACCTTGTACATACAAAGAGAGTGCCGCTTTTTGTCGAGTGGGATCCTGAATCAAAAGATACGGATACTCTGATCCTACAAGTAAAAGAAGGAATTGAAAAATTCAAAAGAGAATACGAAAACTATTTTGAGCGGAATAAACATGAGGGCGATCAAATCTTTGAACCTGCACCAAGAGTGATATTGATCCCAGGTCTCGGAATGATCAACACTGGAAAAGATGCGGGTAATGCCAAAGTAAGCGGTGCATTGTATCATCGGGCTATTGCCGTCATGAAAGGCGCTTCCGCTTTAGGGAGTTTTGTATCACTAAGTGAAAATGAATCATATAATGTCGAATATTGGCCGCTTGAACTGTATAAACTCACTCTTGCCCCTGCAGAAGCAGAATTCTCCAGACATATTGCTTTTATAACAGGAGGAGCCGGCGGCATCGGCAGTGCCACAGCAAGAAGATTGGCTGCGGAGGGCGCTCATGTAGTACTTGCGGATTTGAATGCTGAGGGAGCTGAAAAAGTTGCTTCAGAAATTAATAACAAGTTCGGCACGGGCCGAGCAATATCACTTAAAATGGATGTAACGATTGAAGAAGACGTTTTGACTGCCTTCGAAAAAACTGCTTTAGAATTTGGCGGAGTAGACATTATTGTGAACAACGCCGGGCTGGCAACCTCCAGTCCAATTGATGAAACTACCCTCTCCGAGTGGAATTTAAATATGAATGTGCTGGGGACGGGTTACTTCCTCGTAGCCAGAGAAGCATTCAAGCAAATGAAAGTGCAGGAAATGGGCGGAAATATGATATTTGTTGGGTCCAAAAACTCAGTTTACGCAGGGAAAAATGCGGCGGCTTACAGCTCTGTAAAGGCATTGGAAACTCATTTGGCCAGATGTATCGCTGCGGAGGGAGGAACTTATGGAATACGGGTAAATTCTGTCCTTCCTGATGCAGTGCTTCAAGGGTCAGCAATTTGGGGTTCCAGATGGCGTGAAGAACGGGCAGCAGCCTATGGAATCGAGCCAGATCAATTGGAAGAACATTACAAAAAACGTACAACGCTCCTGGTAAATATTTACCCGGAAGACATTGCTGAATCTATCGCATTTTTTGCATCTTCCAAATCAGCTAAAACAACCGGCTGCATGTTGACTGTTGATGGAGGAGTTCCCGCTGCCTTCACTAGGTAATATAGGGCTTGCAAGCTTTCATTAACAAGCTTGCAAGCTATCATTTTACTATGAAATAGATGACGACTTGCAGAAAGGTGAGAGGCAATGCCGGTTACAAGTATTGCAGTAGATATAGGTGCCTCGAGCGGTCGCTTGATTGCTGGCACTCTGGAAAATGGAAAATTGGATTTAAAGGAGATCCATCGTTTTGAAAATAAGATAGTGAAAAAAGGCAACTATTTTTGCTGGGAGCTTGACCAGTTATATCAGGAAATCATAACAGGATTAAAGCTATGCAAGAAGGAAGGCATTAAGCCTGCCAGTATTGGAATTGATACGTGGGCGGTAGATTTTGTTCTGTTGGATGAGCGTGATCAGCTGCTATTAGACGCTGTTTCATACCGTGACCCGAGAACAGATGGAATGATGGAAGAAGTATTCAGCCTGTTTTCCAAGGAACGGCTGTACTTGGAAACCGGTATTCAGTTTCAAAGATTCAATACTATATATCAGCTATACTCGATGAAAAAGCAACACCCCGATATACTGGAAAAGGCAAATGCATTTTTAATGATCCCGGATTATTTGAATTTCCTGCTGACCGGCAAAAAGGTCAATGAATATACTAATGCGTCAACTACACAACTTGTTAATGCCTTTACTAAGAAATGGGACAAGGACATACTCGATTCATTAGAAATAGACAAAGGGATATTCCAGGAAATAAAGCCTCCTGGAACCAGCCTAGGGGCGCTGTCAGATAAGCTTGCGAAAGAGCTTGAAATGGACATGGAGGTAATTTTACCGGCTACGCATGACACAGGTTCCGCAGTTCTTTCTGTACCTGATAAGGATGATTGCATCTACATCAGTTCAGGCACGTGGTCCCTGATCGGAACTGAGAATCATTTTCCGATTTGCGTGACAAAAGCACTCGATTATAACTTTACAAATGAAGGCGGAATGGGGTATCAGTATCGTTTTCTTAAGAACATTATGGGGCTTTGGATGATCCAAGAAGTGAAGCGTAATTATGATCATCATTATTCATTTGAAGAGCTGGTTGTCTTGGCGAAGAAGGAAACGAGTTTTCACTCGATAGTCGATGTCAATGACGATTGCTTTTTAAAGCCGGATGATATGATCAAAGAGATTCAAGAATTCTGCAGAAAAACAAGCCAGCCAGTGCCAGCCAGTCCGGGTCAGGTTGCTAAATGTGTCTTTGACAGTCTGGCGGAAAGCTGTAGGATTGCAGTTCTTGAAATCGAGGATATCTTTGAAAGAGAGTTTAGGAGCATTCAAGTTATAGGCGGAGGAAGCCAAAATGAACTGTTGAACCAGATGATTGCGGATGTAACCGGAAAAACAGTGTATGCAGGCCCGGCTGAAGCAACAGCAATCGGTAATTTAATTGCCCAGTTTATTGCTCTTGGAGAATTGAGAGATCGTTCTGAGGCGGGCCCAATCATTAAACGTTCTTTTGATGACACCAAATATATTCCTGCTGAAAAAAAGTGAGGAGGAGAATGAAATGTCAATCCGTGAGAATTATGAGGCGGCAAAAAGTACATATGCAAAATGGGGAATTGATGTAGAAGCAGCAATGAATAAGTTGAAAACGGTTCCGATATCAATCCATTGCTGGCAGGGGGATGATATTCGGGGGTTTGAAGTGAATCCGAGTGAGCTGTCTGGCGGGATTGATGTAACAGGAAATTATCCGGGCAAGGCAGAAACACCCGAACAGCTCCGGAGCGACTTGGATAAGGCGATGTCCCTCATACCTGGCAAACATCGCGTCAATCTGCATGCCATTTATGCTGAAACAGGCGGGGAGGCCGTAGAAAGAGACGAACTGGAGCCGAAGCATTTCGAGAACTGGGTAAATTGGGCGAAGGAAAGGGAATTGGGGCTGGATTTCAATCCAACGTTATTTGCCCACCCGAAAGCTGAGGATGGGCTGACCTTGTCCCATCCGGATAAGAAGGTGCGCCAATTCTGGATAGACCATTGCAAAGCGAGCAGGAAGATTGGAGCCTATTTTGGCAAAGAGCTGGGGACGCCCGCTTTGACCAATATATGGATTCCCGACGGTTACAAAGATATTCCAAGTGACCGACTGACCCCGAGAGTAAGGCTAAAGGAATCATTGGACGAAATTTTTTCAGAAAAAATAAATGCAAATGAAAATGTCGATGCAGTCGAAAGCAAATTGTTTGGCATCGGGTCCGAAGCCTATGTAGTCGGCTCCCATGAATTTTACCTGAACTACGCAATGAAGAACGATACACTATGTTTATTGGATACGGGCCACTATCATCCGACGGAGACGGTCTCCAATAAAATCTCTTCTATGCTTCTATTCAGTGAAAAGGTTGCACTGCATGTTTCTCGACCGATTAGATGGGACAGTGACCATGTCGTCATCTTGGATGATGAATTAAGGGAGATTGCCCTTGAAATCGTCCGCAACGATGCCCTTGATCGAGTTCTTATCGGCTTGGATTTCTTTGATGCGAGCATCAATCGTGTTGCTGCCTGGGTGATTGGCACTCGAAACATGATCAAGGCGTTATTGTACGGTATGCTCATCCCTCACGAACACTTGAAAAAGCTGCAGGAAGATGGAAACTACACAGAAAGGCTAGCGTTAATGGAAGAGTTTAAGACTTATCCGTTTGGAGCGGTCTGGGACTATTATTGCGAGGAAATGAAGGTGCCTGTACGGGAGACTTGGCTGGATGAAGTGAGGAAATATGAGCAGGAAGTGCTTCACAAGCGGTGATTGACTGAAAAAAGATGAGGCTTATGAAAGGAAGCGAGTGACCTTTTATAAGCTTTTTTTGATCGGCTCAGCTGTCTGCAAAAGAACGAATATGATATATTATGGTTAAATCAACGATTAACCAAACACAATTCAACATAAAACAAAACGTCCTTTGGGGAAGGAGCTTGGCAGTGCTTGTTGCAGAAAGACAAAAAAAGATTGTGGAAATGATCAATGAGCGGGCGAGTATGCGCGTGTCTGAATTAAGTCGGTTATTTGCGGTTACAGAAGAGACGATCCGACGTGATTTGGAAAAACTAGAGAAAGAAAATCGGCTGAAGAGAAGCCATGGCGGAGCGGTAAGTATTATGGAGGAACAATCGGAGATTTCCTATGCAGACCGCGAAATAACAAACGTAAAAGAAAAGATGGCGATCGCAAAAAAAGCTGCCAGTCTGGTTGAACCAGGTGAGCAAATTGTTCTGGATGCCAGTACGACCGCCTGGTATGTGGCAAAAGAGCTGGAAGATATGCCGCTGATTGTGTTGACGAACTCGATTAAGGTTTCATTGGAACTTAGTAAGAAAGAGCAAATTAAAGTCATCTCCACAGGCGGAATCTTATTATCAAAGTCCCTCTCCTATGTGGGACCGCTCGCCGAACGCTCTTTAACGATGTATCATGTGAATAAAGCTTTTCTGTCATGCAAAGGCGTCCATCTGGAGAAGGGACTAAGCGATTCTAATGAATCACAAGCTCTCCTGAAAAGAATGATGATTGACATTGCCGACCGGACGATTTTAATGGCAGATTCCAGCAAATTCGGCATTCAGGCATTTTCCCAAATTGCTCCGCTCTCTAAAATGGATACGGTTATATCCGATATAAACTTAAGTGAGGGGACAATCAAGCAGTTGGAAGATCAAAGGATCCGATGGGAAATTGCTGAATGAATAGATATTTGTAAGTCGCTTGAAAATTATTTTTTAGCCGTACCGGATTTTAAAATTGTCTCTTGTTAAGTAGACAGTGGAAATAAGTAAATCGATTAGGCGGTCTTGGCCCAGTATTTAAATGGGATGAGGCTGCCTTTTTTTTATTGCGTTTTGAATATTTTCTAATGCAGAAAATGCTTTTTACGTGTAAGTGAACTTCAAATGAACTTCAGCGGACTGTTATCGAAACATTGGCCTACACGTGACACGCTTTGCGCCTGCATCTATCCACAATTTATCCCTATCATCGGGTAAGTTCCACATTTTCTTGTAGTATCCCCATTTATCTTTCAAGTGCTCTGCCCGTTTTTTTTCATACTTCCTTACCCATTGATAGATCAGTTGTTTCCCGATAGTCTTTACCGCCGGAAAGAACTGTAATGTCTCTACTTTCATCTCCAACGATATTGCCTTTTTGAAAAAAAGGCTCATCCTAAGCAATATTTATCCGTCTACTTTAGGGGGAGCATATCAGTTTTGAGCGGTGCGTTGTTTAGGAGTTTATACATCTTTATAGAAAGTCCGGTTAATCAAACGCCTATTAATGGCAGCTCGTTATTTTTTTCAACATTATTCTGGAATCAAAACAAAATGATTGGTAAGCGTTTTCATGATAAGTTAAAAGCAGGTTTTGATACAGAGAAAGGGGGACAGAGACTTTATGTTAGTTTCGTCGAAAGAGTTATTTTCCATTGCGTTAAAAGGAAAATTTGCAATCCCTGCAACAAATTTTGTCGATCAGAACACGCTGCGTGCGTATCTGGCTGTTGCTGAGAAAAGAAAACTTCCGCTCATTGTTTCTTTTGCCCAAGCTCATGAGGAGGTAATGAGCCTGGAAGAAGCAGCGTTATTGGGAAAATATTATGCAGAAAAAGCGAGTGTGCCTGTAGTCTTGCACTTGGATCATGGCGAGGAGATATCTTTTGTTAAGAGGGCGGTTGACCTTGGCTTTACCTCTGTAATGATTGATGCGTCTCAAGATCCCTTTGATGAAAATGTCCGCAAGACTAAAGAGATTATCGCGTATGCCCGCCCGAAAGGTGTGGTGGTAGAAGCGGAAATCGGCCATGTTGGTTCAGGAGAAAACTATGAAAATCACGATCATAGTGAATCTTTCTACACGAGTGTGGAAGATGCCAAGAGGTTTTATGAAGAAACAGCTGTAGACTCCCTGGCCATCTCCATCGGAACTGCCCATGGCAATTACGTGGGAGAACCAGAGATCCACTTCAGCCGTTTGGAGGAAATAGGCTCGGCGGTGTCTGTCCCGCTTGTGCTGCATGGCGGATCCTCCTCAGGAGATGACAACTTAAGGCGCTGCGCAGCGAGCAGGATTACAAAAATCAATATATTCACTGACTTGATGAACTCGGCGGTTAAGGACTTAACGAGTGAGGATCGGAATTACTTTGAAGTACAGGAATACTTGCGCTCAGGTATAGAGGCATGCCTGGATCATTATTATCAAGTATTCAACACTCAGAAGATTTCCCAGTGAAGAGAAAGGAAGAAAAAGAAGTGAAAAAAATCACAGCTCCTTTTTTTGTAGTCAATCCAAAAAGTTTTCTCTTTGGGGAAGCCCTGATGGATCTGGCCCACTATGCGGATCGATTGGCAGCGAAGTACCCGATAGATTTATTGTTTACAGCTCCTATGTCAGAACTGGCATTGATTGCTAAAGAGTGTCCGAATCTCATTGTAACTGCTCAGCATATGGATCCCATTGAACCTGGCGACTCAATGGGAAAGGTGCTGGCAGAGTCTTTAATGCAAGCGGGAGTAAGGGCGATTGTCATAAACCATGCGGATAATCCAATGCCCGTTTCAGTTGTGGCGAGAACAATCCAGCGTGCGAAGGAGGTCGGGCTGCAATCGATTGTATGTGCCGATTCCGTACAGGAAGGGCAAGCACTGGCAATGCTGCATCCCGATATTGTGCTGGCCGAGCCGACAGAGCTGATCGGTCAAAATCAGATCAGTGACCGGGATTATGTGACTGCTACTGTAAAGGAAATCAAAAAAGTTAATGCGGCTGTACTCGTGGAACAGGGAGCGGGGATCCGCTCAGAGCGAGATGTTGCAGCATTGCTGGAGCTTGGGGCCGATGGAGTTGGCGTGACGAGCGGAATTGTAAAGGCGGAAAATCCTAAAGAAATGTTGGAAAAAATGGTGTTGGCAGTGGCAAAGCATAAAAAGAAAGGAAGTAGCTTATGACCGTCTACTCAGGAAAAATCATTCTCACATCTCATGGAGACCGGGTAACATACCATGAAATTACCGAAAGAGTGAAAGAGCATGTTATAAAAAGTAATATTAAAGAAGGAATCTGTGTTGTAGCTTCCCAGCATACAACCTGCTCAGTCATCTTTGAAGAATTGTCCTACGATACAAACTACTATGGCTATGAATACTTGCAAGTAGATTTGAATAATGTTCTGGATAAGCTTGTGCCACGCTGTACGACGGAGGGACAGTACTACCATCCGGGACCGAAACATATTAAAGTCGGGCTCGAGGATTTCAAGGGATCGATCAGCCCGGATGCTTATACGATGCTGAACACAGATGCGCATTTGAAGAGCACATTGCTTGGAACAAGTGAAACGTTTGTCATCGGTGATGGGGAGTTGCAGCTCGGCTCTGTAGGCTATATTTATTTTATCGACTGGGACCAAATACGAAAAAGAGACCGGATTTGCCATATCAAGATTATCGGAGAATAAAAGGCAAATTCGATCAAACAGAAAACAAAAGGGGAAGTGTCAATATTGTTTGATATTACAAAGCGTCAAGCAAAATTGATCAAGGCGATGTCCAGCCAGAGGGATTATAAGCCTGCTAAATATTATGCCGAGTATCTGAAGGTATCTGAAAGAACAGTTTTTAACGACTTGGCGAAATTGGAAGAGATTTTTAAAGTGTTCAATCTTTCAATTGACAGGAAACCGAATCAGGGAATCAAGGTGCATGGTGAAATCCGTTCTTCAGAGGATTTCATCCGAGAGATTGTCAGCAAACTTAAAGAGGAGAAGGCGTATTCTCCCCTTGATCGGCAAATATTGATTGCCAAGAAATTATTAATAGAGAATGAGACGGTCACCTATCAGTCATTATCCATGGATCTGTTCATCAGCACGACTTCCATCATTAAGGATGTCGACCGGATCCGAAGCTTCATGGGTGATGAAGTAGAGCTTGTTTCAGATGTCAAAGGCACGAGAGTCTATGGGTCAGAAATCGGCATCCAGAAAACATTGAAACGATTTGCCTATTATTTGATAGAGAAGGGAATGCACCATTCCTCCCTAACCTCTTACGCACGTGTTTTAGAGCCTCTTTTTGAAAAAAGGGTCATTGATACCGTTTACCAGGCTGTTCAAGATTTGCTGGCAATCTTGGACATGAATGTATCTGAACAATATTTAAAATCTCTTTTTATATCTTTATTAATATTGACAGAGCGGTCTTACAACGGACAGCATCTTGATGATCTGCCGGAAATTCAAATTGAGGGAACAGAGTATTTGACCAATTATCCTCTGGCCGTTCAAATATGTCACTGCATTACGTCAAAACTTGGCTTTGTTTTTACAGATTTGGAGCACAGGTATATTAGCAATCAATTATTTGCTCATCGTATAGAAGTGAAAATCAATAATAGATATGTAGAGGCTCTTTTCTCGAACGACATCCGGCGTCTGATCGGTGATGTAAGTGCTGCTGCAGACATTGATTTAACGGATGATGAGAAATTGTATGATTCATTGATCTACCACGTGCTCCCGATGATTTACAGGTTGAAATCGGATATCGATGTCTACAACCCTCTATTGAATGAAATAAAAAACAACTATGGGGTGCTGTTTCGGATTATTTGGTATGTCATCGAGCAATTTGAAGAAAAGTATGGCATCAAGCTGACAGATGATGATGTCGCTTTTATTACGATACACTTCCAAGTGGCAATTGAACGGAAAGAAAAGATGGCGAAAATTTTGATCGTTTGCCAGACCGGACTTGTTACCTCTGACCTGATTATCAACCGGATAAAGAATCTCTTGCCTGCGAACATCCAATTTAAACTGATCGCTAAACCGAATTTGCAGGAAGAATGTTTAATGGACGTAGATTTTATTATCTCCTCTGTTCAGCTGGATGACGTGGCCAAACCGATCGTCTATGTCTCTCCGCTAGTTGGGGATGAGGATTTACTGAAGATTTATTCTTCCTATTTAAAACACTCCGCTGCGGCGAAACGAAAAGAGCAAGGTGGTCTGGAACCGGACTTGTTCGCTCAATACGTAAGCGGCCGCTACTTCTTTCTGAATGAGGAGGCAGCTACGAAGGAAGAATGTCTGGATAAAATGATTGGCCGGTTTGAAGCCGATGGGATTGTAAAAGAACAATTCAGGCCTTCCGTATACGAACGGGAAAGATTGGGAAATACGCTTATTCAAGGCTGGGTTGCTGTCCCTCATGCCATGACATCGATGGCCAATCAAACGAAAATTGCGATTATGACAACCAAACGACCGATAAAGTGGAATGGCGATTCTTCGGCTTCCTTAATTATTTTACTGGCGGTTGCAGAGGAAGATATGGTTAATGTGCGAAAACTGCTTGGCCATATTTACAAGTTGATTTTTACACCAGACAGCCACGAAATTATGCATGTTATCAAATCTATTAGCCGCCCGGAAGAACTGATCTCTTTGCTCCATGGCAATCATGCCATCCCGCAACCTTAATAACAGATTACATCGGAGGAAATCAAATGTATGTGGAAGAGGATCTAGTTTTTTATCATCAGCCCTTCGCCGATCAGAACGAGATGTTTGATTTTATGGCGGATAGATTGGAGAAGAAAAATTATGTTACTGAAGGATTTAGAGCTGCGATCAAAGAGAGGGAGCAGAACTATCCGACAGGGTTGAAGTTAACTGGCATGAATGTAGCGATCGTCCATACGGAGGCTGAATTCTCGAAGACTGAGAAACTTGTAGTATTAAAGCTCGAGAACCCGGTGAGGTTCCGAGATATTGAGAGCCTGCAGCCGCTCGATGTGCATCTCGTATTTGGGCTGATTCTAAGTGACAGTAACAAGCATTTGGAGATTTTGCAGAAGATCAGTCAGTTTTTACAAGACCCGCAAAAGATGAGAGAAATCGATGGTTTGAAATCCCAACAAGAATTAGCTTTGTTCATGAAACGATATTTCGATGAGGGGGAGAATGGTCAATGAGTAAAAGAATTGTCATTGCATGCGGCGCAGGCCTGGCTACATCAACCATGATTTTAAACAAAGTGGAAGAGCTTCTGCAGGGAACAGGGATCAAATATTCAATCACTCAATGCCAAATTTATGAACTGGATTCATATGACGGAAAGGCAGATCTATTTGTCACATCCATGAAGATGGACGAGACGAAATATAAAACCCCTATTGTCGTTGGAACCCCGTTTTTAATCGGTATCAATGAAGAGGCAGCTAAAGAAAAAATCATTGAGTTACTTTCAAAATAAGGAGGAAAAGCCATGTTCGTGATTGATTATTTCTTATCGCTCGGCTCAACGGTTTTTGTGCCTCTCGTTTTGATCTTGATCGGGCTGATTTTAGGGCAGGGTATACTGCGCTCTATCCGAAGCGGCATCACCGTTGGAATTGGATTTATTGGTCTTAGCCTGGCTATTTCCTTGATTTCTGATCGGCTGGAGCCCGCTGTCAGCCAAATTGTTGAACGTTTTTCCTTTAACCTGACCGTGATTGATATCGGGTCAGGAGCAGCGGCCGGTGTTGCATTTTCTACATTGGTAGGTGCGCTGATTATTCCATCTGTCTTTGTTTTGAACCTTCTCCTGCTCTTGGTCGGCTTCACGAAGACGATGAACATCGATATCTTCAATTACTCGCATTATGCATTTACTGGGGCCGTCGTTCATTTAATGACGGGCAGCCTCGTATTGGGAATCGGAGCGAGTCTCATCCAAGCCACCTGGTCACTGCTATCAGCCGATTATTCCGCCCGAAAAGTTCAGGATGCGCTCGGTGTGGAGGGCATTTCCATCCCGCAAGGATATGCAGCAAGCACGGTCCCGCTCTTTACTCTGCTGGATAAACTATACGATCGCATTCCATTTTTGAGAGATTCAAAGCTGGATTTGTCCTATTTGCAAGGACGGATCGGAATGTTTGGAGATCCGGTTATTATCGGAGCCGCTCTTGGCGTAATTCTCGCGCTCCTGGCAGGTTACAACTTCGCTGACGGAGCGAATTTGCTTATGAGTGTCGTTGCCATCATGGTCCTTTTCCCGAGAATGGTGAAAATCATCGTCGAAGGTCTGCTTCCGATCTCTGATGCAGCTAAAACATTTTTTAATAAGCGGTTTAAAGGAAAGGAAGTATTTATTGGCCTTGATTCTGCGTTGACCCTCGGTTTGCCGACGACACAAATTGTAGGGACTATGCTTATTCCGATCACACTTGTCTTAGCCGTCATCCTTCCGGGGAATACAGTACTGCCACTCGGTGACCTGGCGTTTGCCGCGTTCTTCACTTGTATGGCGACGATTATCCACAACGGGAATATCTTGAAGACAATCATTAGTGGAATCATCAATATGGTCGGAATTCTTTATATCGCTAGCTGGTTTGCCCCGCACTTCAGTAAGCTTGCGGCTAATAGCGGAGCCACGGATATAAAAGGACAGACAACTGCCCTCTGGAATGGAAATGTGTTTGACTTTATTATCGCCCAAATCGGCAGGTTTGGTGTTATCGGGCTTATCATCCTGGTTATCATTACAATTCCGATTGGTCTCTATGTGAAGAAAGTGACATCCACACCGAAACCGGCTGAATAAAAAGGAAAGTGAGTGTATGAGGTGCAAATATCGCCATCAATATTAAGTGCAGATTTTCTTAACCTGGAAAGAGATATTAAGAGATTGGAAGAGGCGGGAGCAGATTCCATTCACATTGATATAATGGACGGAGTTTTTGTCTCCAACATAACATGGGGGCCGCCTACCGTTGCTGCCATCCGGAAGGCAACAAATCTGCCTCTTGATGTTCATTTGATGGTCAATCAACCCGAAAGATGGATAGATGACTATTTAAAAACAGATGCGGATGTGATAACGATCCATCCGGAAAGCACAGTGTTTTTGAGAAAGCTTCTGCTGGAATGTAAAGGACATGGGAGGAAAGCTGGCGTCGCTTTGAAATTGGAAACCCCCGTGCAGTCGATAGAGAATTGTCTCGATCTGTTGGATGTCATTCTTGTCCTTACTTGCGATGAGGGATTTGGCGGGCAATCCTTCCACCCGCTTGCGCTGGAAAAAATAGCAGCACTTAATAGAACACGATTGCAGCAAGGATTATCCTACCAAATTCAAGTGGATGGGGGTATCAATCCGGAGACTGCGAAGCTATGTAAGGATGCGGGTGCCGACATACTAACTGCCGGTTCCTATGTCTTTGCAGGGGATATTCAGAAAGCGATAGAGACATTGAATCACTTATAAGTACAATTAATTGAATATTGTAAAAATGATTGGAGGTTTTAACAATGGTCAAGACAATCGAACTATCAAATAAAGTACAAAATTTCTTAAAGGGTACGAAAAGACTTTTTATTGACGGGGAATATAAGGATTCTGTATCAGGCATGACATTCGACGTCTTCAATCCTGCCACAGGGGAAAGGCTGGCGATCGTCAGTGAAGGCGGCAGGGAGGACATCGATAGAGCTGTTCTGGCAGCAAAAAAGGCATTCGAGGAAGGGCCATGGCAAAAAATGAGTGCCGCTGCGAGAGGGCGGATCATGTATAAACTTGCTCGTCTGATTGAGGAAAATAAACAGGAATTAGCAGAAATCGACTCATTGGATAATGGAAAGCCAATCCGCGATCTGTTGGAAAATGATATACCCAATGCAATCGGCCAGTTTGAGTATTATGCCGGATGGACAACAAAAATCCTTGGACAAACGATTCCGGTCTCTGGTCCTTATTTCAACTATACGAGACATGAACCAGTTGGGGTTGTCGGGCAGATCATCCCGTGGAATTTCCCGCTGATGATGGCTGCCTGGAAACTGGCACCTGCATTGGCAACCGGCTGTACCGTCGTGTTAAAACCTGCTGAACAGACGCCTTTATCCGCACTGTATTTGGCAGAACTTGCAACAGAAGCAGGATTTCCTGACGGGGTCATTAACGTTGTACCGGGCTTCGGGGAAATAGCAGGAGACGCGCTTGTCAAGCATCCCCATGTGAACAAAATTGCCTTCACCGGTTCGACAAGCGTAGGGAAGAGCATTATGAAAGAAGCAGCCAATACGCTAAAACGGGTAACCCTCGAACTAGGAGGGAAATCGCCGAATATCATCTTGCCGGATGCAGATTTGTCAAAGGCAGCCCCAGGTGTGTTCTCAGGCATTATGGCCAACCAAGGAGAGGTTTGCAGCGCCGGCTCAAGGGTCTATATCCAGAAAAAGCATTTTGACAATGTTGTCTCAGACCTTGTATCATACGCTAAAAATGTCAAGCTCGGAAGCGGTTTATCGCCTGACACTGATATGGGGCCGCTCGTCTCGAAAGAACAGCAGCTGAGAGTGTCAAGTTATATTGAAAAAGGACAAAAAGAAGGTGCAGCCATGCTAGTCGGAGGCGGACACACAGACGAAGGATATTTTGTTGAGCCGACTGTATTTGCAAATGTGACCGACGAGATGGCGATTGCCAGAGAAGAAATCTTTGGGCCGGTTGTAGTGGCTATGCCTTTTGAAGACTTGGATGAAGTCATTGCACGCGCAAACGCCTCTTCATTCGGGCTCGCTGCCGGTTTGTGGACAGAGGACCTGAGAAATGCACATTATGTGGCTAGCCGACTGAAAGCGGGCTCTGTCTGGGTGAATTGCTACAACGTGACAGACCCAGCTTCCCCATTTGGGGGCTACAAGGAATCCGGTTTTGGCCGGGAGATGGGCTCCTATGCGCTGGACAATTATACAGAAGTGAAGAGTGTGTGGATAAACCTGAAGTAAGAAATATGAGGCTGGGACATAACTAGTCTCTAATCAAGAGAAAGGTGAAATTGAGCAAGACAATTTCACCTTTCTCTTTTTATTGTGTATAAATTTAGGATCCACTTGCTGTGTTGGCCGTAAACTTACGTAAGTTCACGGCCATTAACGCGAATCCCATTTCATTTTCCACTTTCGATTTTCCACGTACCGAAAATCGAGTGAACGCCAAATTAGCCTTCAGGAATCCAAAAAATGGTTCTACGTCGATT
>NZ_JBWBKF010000008.1:0-320 GCF_057657925.1 Lederbergia sp. B243.17 | reverse complement strand
TGATACGAAAAAAGCCGGCGGAATTTTACGATGAGTAAAATTCCGCCGGCTTTAATTGTCTTTCATGAAAGATAAGGACCACTTCTGATAAAATTAAGTCACCACAACAAAATATTATCGGAAAGAAGGGTCCTTATGTTTAAAAATTATAACATGAATCAATTGGTTTTGCCTTTAGATTTAGAAGTGAAACTACAAAATAATGATATTGCCTTCCATATCCATCATTTGGTCGAAAGCATCCCTGGTGAAGCGTTCGAACCATTTCTCCGAAATGAGGGCTGTCCTGCCTACCATCCGCGCATGATGCTTAAAATCAT
>NZ_JBWBKF010000007.1:0-4500 GCF_057657925.1 Lederbergia sp. B243.17 | reverse complement strand
TAGCAAATGTGTCTTACATACTTTGTCTGGCGGCGATAGCGAAGAGGCCACACCCGTTCCCATCTCGAACACGGAAGTTAAGCTCTTCAGCGCCGATGGTAGTTGGGGGTTTCCCCCTGCGAGAGCAGGACGCTGCCAGGCGAAATATTCCGCAGTAGCTCAGTGGTAGAGCTATCGGCTGTTAACCGATCGGTCGTAGGTTCGAATCCTACCTGCGGAGCCAATGGAGAGCTGTCCGAGTGGCCGAAGGAGCACGATTGGAAATCGTGTATACGCTAACCGCGTATCAAGGGTTCAAATCCCTTGCTCTCCGCCATAATATTTCATTGGCCCCTTGGTCAAGCGGTTAAGACACCGCCCTTTCACGGCGGTAACACGGGTTCGAATCCCGTAGGGGTCACCATTTTCACATAAGCAAGAACATCTTTATCGTCGCGGGGTGGAGCAGTTCGGTAGCTCGTCGGGCTCATAACCCGAAGGTCGCAGGTTCAAATCCTGCCCCCGCAATACATATCATTCAGAACTGAGAGGTTCTGAATGCTCCGGTCCCGTGGTGTAGCGGTTAACATGCCTGCCTGTCACGCAGGAGATCGCCGGTTCGATCCCGGTCGGGACCGCCATTTATTTTATTAGGTTTATGGCTCAGTAGATCAGTTGGTAGAGCACCGAAGCGAAACATCTTCGATCAGCTCCGCAGGCGTATCCATCGAGACGCTCCTTGAATGTTCCTCCTGAGATGGAGACGAAGGACAACTGGAAACTAAATAAGCATTTCCTTTTACTTAAAGGCTCAGTAGCTCAGTTGGTAGAGCAAAGGACTGAAAATCCTTGTGTCGGCGGTTCGATTCCGTCCTGAGCCACCTTTTATAAAAACTTGCATATACTGTGGTGGGGTAGCGAAGTGGCTAAACGCGGCGGACTGTAAATCCGCTCCCTCCGGGTTCGGCGGTTCGAATCCGTCCCCCACCACCATTTACACAGGGGTATAGTTTAAAGGTAGAACTAAGGTCTCCAAAACCTTCAGTGTGGGTTCGATTCCTACTACCCCTGCCAATATGGCGGCTATGGCGAAATGGTCAACGCATCGGATTGTGGCTCCGACATCGTGGGTTCGATTCCCACTAGTCGCCCCATTTACATTTTCATAAGAATAAATTGATCAATGGGCTATAGCCAAGCGGTAAGGCAACGGACTTTGACTCCGTCATTCGTTGGTTCGAATCCAGCTAGCCCAGTATGCGGAAGTAGTTCAGTGGTAGAACATCACCTTGCCAAGGTGGGGGTCGCGGGTTCGAATCCCGTCTTCCGCTCCATGATTAGGCGGCATAGCCAAGCGGTAAGGCACGGGTCTGCAACACCCTTACCACCGGTTCGATTCCGGTTGCCGCCTCCATACTTATTATGCCGGTGTGGCGGAATTGGCAGACGCGCACGACTCAAAATCGTGTTCCGTGAGGAGTGTCGGTTCGACCCCGACCACCGGTATACCAGACAGTCAAATAAAAAACGTTTCCTCTAGCAGGAAACGTTTTTTTTATTGTAGTGGAATAGCAGTAATCCTCTGGGAGTGTGCTTGAAGCGTTGCTTACATCATGCGGTTGTCTGGTGCCACTCTCCTTCGTATGATTAGCATCAGGATTCGTATGAAGATGAATAAAAGGTTCAGCATAAAAACAAAAACGGACAGCTCCTGGCCAATTGCAGTGTAAATAGAACCTCGTATAGGGCTTATTATTATGGAAGAAAGCGAAAGGCCGAGAAAGGAGACAGCGGTGATGAGGGCTGAGTCCAGTAGTGACCGATACCATTTCACTCCTCTCCAAAAATAAAAGCCGAAAATAAGACAAAGCGTATTCACCAGGACAATGGGAAGATACCCGTCATCTATAAAGCCATCCTCGGTTATTGCTGCATTCGGCAATAGGAAAAGGGAGTATAAGAAGTTGAATAGAAGGAGCGATATATATACCCACATTAAACGTACGTCCCTCGTTTTGTTCGTCAACTTTTGTCTTTTTATGATGGATGTTGTAAGAAAAGCCGGTTCATACTGATGTGTTATTGATCCAGGTTCATAGCCCATTTGTTCTTTAAGCAGCAAATAGGGCCGAAATTCTACTTTTGGTGCTTCTGCCACTATCTCAGAAAACTCTTCTTCAGTCACAGCCTTAGATAGATTCAGCTTTGAAATAGCAATCGGCACTTTGTTCTCTTGCAAGGTTTCCAGCCAACTCAGTAATCTTTCTTTGTCAAAATGAGTAAATATAAAATACCTTGGAGCTTCCCTGTTTCCATACGATATGATTAGCTTGGCACCAACTGAATACAAGGTTTTTGCAAAAGCTGAAGAGTGTGCTCTTGGAATAACCCTGAAATCAAGACCAACGAGTACTTCCTTGATATCCTCGTATGGAATTCGCACTGTTTCTTCCTTTTGCTTAGTAATCGATGTCAAAATAAAACCTTCGTCATCCAAATCATACGTTAACCTGAATGCAGTGTATTGGCGGTAGTTCAGGATTAAAAAATAAGCGAGGCAGGTAATTAAGAGCGTAATAAAAATGAAAAAGACGGTGAGCGCCCATTCTCGATGCACGAGAAAATAGATAGTCAGTGAACCGAGCACAAGGGAGAGCAGCAGGAAAACAACAATCAGGAATATATGCAAAACATGCGCATAACGGGGCAGCTGGTTTGTGTAGCCTCGTCCTTTTTTGTCAGGTTGCATTTCAATCATAAACATCGCTTCCTTCCTAAAAAAATCACTTTACAACTTGCTTCGATATAATATATAATAACAGAGTTGCATCGCTAAGATGCATATCCAATTATGCCGGTGTGGCGGAATTGGCAGACGCGCACGACTCAAAATCGTGTTCCGTGAGGAGTGTCGGTTCGACCCCGACCACCGGTATCATGACGTAAAAGAAAAAAGCCTGCAAACGTTGATCTATCAAGGTTTGTAGGCTTTTTTCTATGTATGGTACGATTCAGGTACAACCTACTTGCCAAAGAATCCCATAAAATAATAAAACATATGAGGGTGTTAGACGTTCATTTCAAGCTTTACTAGTAGTAACCTAGTTGAACAATTTCTGATAATCAAAAGAAAGGTTAGGGAAAATATGAATGAACTTATCTTTAGAAGATTGGAAGATGAATTAGATGACTTGGTGGCATTTTTTACAAATAATACTTGGGATTTTCACTCAAACCCAAAACCTTTAGAAGAACAAATTGTAGAGGGATACAAAAAAGGCTGGTACCAAAAAGATAGAGAAACGTTTTGGATAGAAAAGAACACTGAAAAAGTTGGATTGATAATTATTCATGATATAAGCGATACCATTCCTTCATTTGATATCCGTTTAGCAAATAACGTTAGAGGAAAAGGTGTGGGCAAGAAATCGGTTAAGTGGATAGTAGACTACCTATTTAATATGCCTAATAAGAAAATCAGAATTGAGGCATATACTCGAAACGATAACTTCGCAATGAGGAAAACTCTCAGCAATTGTAGTTTTGTTAAAGAAGGATACTTACGAAATGCATGGGAGAATAAAGATGGTAGTATATCGGATTCAATATGCTATTCCATTATTAGAAGTGATTGGGAAAACAAGATAGTAACCCCTATAAGACTTAATGATATTCCTTTCTAAGTGTTTCTTGGTGATTTCCTTATGTAGAGTCGTTAACATTGTTAGACAGCGGTTATTACTTTCTTGGTGAAAGAGGTGACGCCGATGAGGAAATCCAATTGCCTATTATTGATGATTAGAAGACCTTGAAAATGCAAGTGAAACAGCAAATTCAATGGAACATCTAACCGAAGAAGCAAGCAATAATTATAAATCTTATCTCCAAAACAACTTTGTATTGAAAAATGATGTATATATACACCCCAGGAATGAAAAGGCATTGAATGCTTTATCAAAGGAAATATCAGTAACAGACTATTGCTTGAAGGAAAAAATGGATAAGCCTTTTCTGTTGTTGTTGGCTGGACAAAGCATGGACGATTATAGCAAAGAAAAAGCAGAGGTTTTTAAAAAGCTGCATACGAATTTACTAGTAATCCCGATTCCTAACGGGTATCATTTTTTACCAATCACTAATTCCTTCAGGTTGCGGATATTTCGAAGGGCGCATATGCTTGCTTAATTGATTAAGCTGTTCGAGGATTCAAATCAATATCGAGCAATACTAGTAGCAGTAGAACCACATAAGAGCGGGTGCTTTGAGTAATTAAAGCACTCGCTTATTTTTGTGTGGTCATGAGGATCATTTTAATATAAGGCAGAATAAAACTCTGAAATGTCTAAATTTCATGGTATTATCTTTTAAAATACAAAAGGGTGTTACCGTCAAGTAGTTTTGAACACTTTTTGCTAACTAGGATTGAACATGTTCTTCTCTGAATATGGTGCTTCTGTGTTTGATTCGATAACTGTCCTCATTCAGGTGGATTACTTCGACCCGATGAAGGAGTCTGTCCAA
>NZ_JBWBKF010000022.1:0-5466 GCF_057657925.1 Lederbergia sp. B243.17 | reverse complement strand
TAATGGCCGTGAACTTACGTAAGTTTACGGCCAACACAGCAAGTGGATCCTAAATTTATACACAATAAAAAGAGAAAGGTGAAATTGTCTTGCTCAATTTCACCTTTCTCTTGGTTAGAGACTAGTTATGTCCCAGCCTCTACATACACACTTGTACTAGAGATTAAAAATTAAAATTGTCCGGATCTGGTCCGACACGATGATTTTGATTCAAGCCATCAATGATTTCCATTTCCTCATTCGTCAATTCAAAATCAAACACATTCGCATTTTCGACAATTCGATGCTCTTTTGTTGATTTTGGGATGACAATAACTTCCTGTTGCAAGTCCCAACGCAAAATAACTTGAGCGACAGATTTATTGTGCTTGTCAGCGATCTTCTGCAAAACTTCATTATCCAGCAATTGGCCTTGCATTAACGGGGACCATGCTTCAAGCTGAATGTCATTGCTTTGGCAAAATGCTTGCACTTCTTTTTGGGTTAGTCGTGGATGGCGCTCTACTTGATTAACCATTGGTTTAATTTCAGCGTCCTTCATTAAGTCTTCCAAATGATGAATTTGGAAGTTGCTTACGCCAATCGCTTTTACCCGGCCTTCTTTATAGAGGGTTTCTAATGCTCTCCAAGCGTCTTTGTATTTTCCTTCAACCGGCCAGTGGATCAAATAAAGATCCAAATAGTCCAGACCAAGTTTTTTCAAACTTGTTTCGTACGCAGCAATGGTTGATTCATACCCTAAGTCTGAATTCCACACTTTTGAAGTAACAAAGAGATCTTCTCTTGAAATACCGGCTTCTTTTAAGCCTTCTTGAATTCCTTTGCCGACGCCTTCTTCATTTTCATAGATCGCTGCGGTGTCTATGCTGCGATAGCCATGCTTGATCGCTGTTTTTACGGCGTTTACTAATTCAGGGCCTTCCTCTACTTTAAAGACTCCAAGTCCAAACCAAGGCATTTTTACGCCATTATGCAAAGTTGTTGTGTCCTGTAAGTTTTTCACCATCATGTGTACTACCTCCAAAATTTTTATTTGCTTGATCTTTTCTTTCCAAAGCGCGGCTCCATGCCGTTAAGACGGCTGCTGCTGTTACCATGATCGCGCCGACCCAAGTCGTATGGATCAGTCCAATCGAGTCTGTAATGAGGCCGCCTAAATAGGAGCCAAGTGCAATCCCTGCATTGAATGCGGCGATGTTTATGGCTGAGGCGACATCAATCGCACTCGGAACAAAACGCTCAGCAAGCATGACCACATATACTTGCAGGCCTGGCACATTCATAAAAGCGAACAGCCCCATCAAAAGAATCGTTAATAATCCAGCCAGTTTGTATGGTGCTGTCAGCATCAGAATAAATAAGACGACTGCTTGTACAATAAACATATAGAACAATGCACGAATTGGATTATGATTCGATAGCTTCCCTCCAATCATATTGCCAATCGCAATTGCGACTCCATAAGCGAATAAAATAATTGCCACGGTTCCTTCTTTAAACCCGGTGATTGTTTGGAGCATAGGGGATAAGAAGGTAAACACGACGAATGTTCCGCCATATCCCAATGCGGTAATGATGAACAAAAGCAATAATCGTCCATTCGTTACAAGGTGAACCTGATCCCGAAAAGAAGTTTTTACTCCTTTGCGTAAATGAGTTGGCATCAAAATGCTATTTGCGATAAAGGCAATGACACCAATGATGACAATTGTTATAAAGGCCGCTCTCCAACCTAGCTGCTGCCCAATAAAGGTGCCGAATGGAACGCCGGTTACTGTGGCGACTGTCAGGCCGGTAAACATAATGGAAATTGCACTCGCTCTGCGATTTTCCGGAACTAAATCGGCAGCGATTGTCGAACCGATTGACATGAAGACCCCATGAGAAAAGGCGGAGATTACACGTGCTGCTAGCAATAACCCGATTGTTGTTGAGAGCGCAGCAAGTGTATTGCCGAGAATAAAGACAACCATGATCCAGAGCAGCAAAGCCTTGCGTGACATTTTTGAAGTCAAGGATGTCAAAATAGGAGCACCGAATGTTACCCCTAAGGCATATACAGAAACTGTTAACCCAGCAGTGGTCACCGGTATCTTTAAGTCGGCTGCGATAAGAGGCAGTAATCCGACACTTATGAATTCAGTTGTTCCGATGGCAAAAGCACTAACTGCTAAAACAAGCAATGCCAGTGTGCTTTGTTTTTTACCTATATCCATATTCTACCCTCCTTTTTTTGAATGTATTATCGTTACCTTCGTTTCAACGAAAAGTAATTTTGAAAGAAAGTATGGTATGTGTCGTTGCACAAATGTTATTATGATATATAGAAGCTATGAAGGAAAGTACGCACTTTAAAGTGATATAGAAACCAGAAAGTAATATAGGTACTTTTTTGTACCTATCTATAGGAGGATAAAGCTGATGCCCAGAAAGAAATACAATATTTCTGTTGAAGCGACATTGGAGGTAATCGGTGGGAAGTGGAAATGTGTGATTCTTTGCCATCTGACCCATGGAAAAAAAAGAACGAGCGAATTAAAGCGGCTGATGCCCAATATCACACAAAAAATGTTGACCCAACAGCTGCGTGAGCTGGAAGACGATGGTGTCATCAATCGAATCGTATACAATCAAGTGCCGCCAAAAGTAGAATATGAACTCAGTGAATACGGACAAAGCTTGGAAGGGATTCTGCACTTGCTATGTGAATGGGGAGAAAATCATTTAACGAAAGTATATGGGGATAAATTTTCTGTTTTAGAAGATAGTGTGTTGAATGAATCTCTTAAGTGAGGGAATCAGCGTTTTTAAACTATTGTTATAGACCATCGTTTTCTCTAAACAATGAGGCTCTTTTCCGTTGGGAAAAGAGCCTTTTGTGTGCCCGAACTCACCCGGACTAATAGCGTTTACTCTTCTTTTTTTTCGTTTCAATAGGACAAACCCGGTAAACAGGATGACGGCTATTAAAGCCACATAAACAAACAGTTCTCTGTACAAAAGAATCTGGAAGAAGTCCCCGGCAGTGAGACGGTCGACAAAGAGGTCATAAGGGTTTGAATTCCAGTAAGAGACAGGTAAATTGTCCCCGACTGAATAGTGCTGGTATTGGAAGTTACATGTTTAATCGCTTTGATCTCTTCTCCATTTCCATCTGTGAAAGAAAGTGTAAATTTGTAGGTAGAATCTTCGTATTTGCGAAACGTGACATAAGAGGATGAATCTATAATATTAGCAGCTGTTTTGGTTTTAAAAAAAGGAATGAGCTTTGCGACCAGGTTGATTAAGAACCTTGCTGAAAAATATATGAACACAGCCAGGGTTACAGCCAATATCTTCATTCCATTTCCTTTTGAAGGGTGTCCCATAAACGTCTTCGCAGCCAAAAAGCGGTCGATCACCGGAATTTCTGTAATCAAGACGAACAGCCCTAGCAAAGTCATCAATCCGAATAGGCAGATGGCGCCGATGAAGAGCATGTTATCAAAAATCAGGTCGTAAACGGTTGAAAAACCGGATACTGAAAGACCGCTGATAGAATCGCCCGGCTTCAATTCCTTCATTTGCCTTTTTGAGATGCGGTTCAGATAATCAGCTGTCTCTCCATCAGTTTTTACACGGGCAAAATAGGAGGGCGGAGTGAAAAGGCCTTCTCTCCAACTTTCTCGACAACAATCGCCTCTTGCTTTGTCGCTGAAAGTAAATTGTATTCCTCTATGTATTCGTGGACGAGAACCCCTGTAATCAAGCCGAAAAAAAGGGTGAATATAAGCATTCCTGCCATTTCCTTTAGCCTCTCCAAACTAAACACATCCAATATTTAGTCTGTTGGTATGAGTATAATGCAAGAAAGCGAGACTCTCAATTCCTGTTTGCCATCCCAGCCTTCGGTGCTGCTTATACGTCTTATTTCCTATTTGTTCAAGAACGCCGCAAATGGAAGGAAAGGAGTGATACAATATTTTACAATACACACGAAATAAGGGGATGCTATGAACAAAATACACTATTGGTTATGGGTTGTTTTCATCCTCCTCCTCCTATCGGCCTGCGGTGACAAAAACGGCAATGATCAAAAGCTGGTTCCGAGTCAGCCGATTGCTTCGGAGGCATCCGGGGGGGAAAAGGAGCACAGCGGTGAAGGTGAAACTGAAAAACAAAGAGTTCCGGAAAATATAGAACCTGCCCCGCTTCCGCAAAGTCTTGCGGAATTGGCGTCTTTGCCGCCCGGCTATACAGGTCCGCAGCTGTTTGGAATCCATGAGGAAGACCACCCGAAGCTCGATGAATTGACCGGCGGGCTGCCTGACATTTCAGGAGAACCTACAGAGGCCCAGCTGGACCATTACTACAATGAGCTATTGGCGGTTTTTCAGCAAGACTTCAATGGCCCTGAGGAGTTGCTGGCCAAGCTCCGATTTCAAGCAATCGGCAATCCGGATATCGAAAATCCGCGGATGCAGTTTAAGGAGAACTTGAACATCCTTGTATTGCTTGATGCTTCGGGAAGCATGAACAAGGACCTTGGAGGAGAAACGCAAATGGCTGCAGCAAAAAAGGCAATCACTCACTTTGTGGAAGGGCTTCCTCCCGAAGCCAATGTGGGACTCCGGATTTATGGGCAAGAAGGAACGGGAAGTGATGCTGATAAAGCACGCTCATGCGCTAGCAGTGCCCTTATCTACCCGATAGGTAATTACGACAAAAACGCTTTTCAAGCTTCTTTGGAAAAAGCACAGCCGGCGGGATGGACGCCGATTCAACTGGCGATCAACGAAGCTCAAAAAGATTTATCACAGCTCAAGGGAGACAAAAATACGAACATCGTTTATCTTGTCAGCGACGGGGTTTCCACTTGTGATGATGATCCAGTTGCCGCCGCTAAACAGCTATACGAATCGGATATCACTCCGATTGTCAATGTAATTGGATTTAACGTTGACAATGAAGGGCAAAAACAGCTGAAGGAAGTGGCAAAGGCGACAGCAGGAACCTATGAAGACGTGCAAAACGCGGAAGGCCTGCAAAGTGAATTAGACCAGATGAAGGAAATCGCGGAAAGCTGGAACAAATGGAAGTACCAGAAAGAGACGAGCATAAATCATGATAGACTTAAAAATGATCTCGATATTTTCGGATACGAAACAACTGAATATAGAAAAAGAGTGGACGAAGGAAGCCAGATTGGAGTAGCCCTGCAGTATTTGTATCAGGACAAAAAATTGATGTCGCGGGAAAGCTACCGCTATTTAAGGGATAGAAACGCTGAATATCATCGTTGGATTGAAAGTGAATATAAGAAATTAAAAAAGGAATTGGAAGCAATCAACGAAGAGAAAATTAACGAATCGCTGCAAGTACTCGAGGAAAAATATAACCGTCATGCACCTGGAGATTCTGAACGGACCCAGACAGACGGCGATGGAAATAAGTAAAACTTTTTGTCGGCCTAGCCCCCTACTAAAG
>NZ_JBWBKF010000006.1:0-592 GCF_057657925.1 Lederbergia sp. B243.17 | reverse complement strand
CCTGCGACCCTCTGATTAAAAGTCAGATGCTCTACCAACTGAGCTAATGGCTCTAAAAAAGCTGGTGCCGGCCAGAGGACTTGAACCCCCAACCTACTGATTACAAGTCAGTTGCTCTACCAATTGAGCTAGGCCGGCATATGTATGGTGGAGGATGACGGGATCGAACCGCCGACCCTCTGCTTGTAAGGCAGATGCTCTCCCAGCTGAGCTAATCCTCCATTATAAGCCTGGCAGCGTCCTGCTCTCACAGGGGGAAACCCCCAACTACCATCGGCGCTGAAGAGCTTAACTTCCGTGTTCGAGATGGGAACGGGTGTGGCCTCTTCGCTATCGCCGCCAGACAAGTAATACGACATATTTGCTATTATAATGTCTATTTATGTATTTTTCAAGAGAAATTTTTCATTCTCTGAAAACCAGATACATGAGAAGGTAAAACCGGAAACTATTTGATTAAGTCCTCGATCGATTAGTATCCGTCAGCTCCATGTGTCACCACACTTCCACACCGGACCTATCCACCTGATCATCTTTCAGGGATCTTACTGGCTTGCGCCATGGGAAATCTCATCTTGAGGGGGGCTTCATG
>NZ_JBWBKF010000005.1:0-1658 GCF_057657925.1 Lederbergia sp. B243.17 | reverse complement strand
TGAACTGCCCCCTGTCAAGTAGACAGTGGAAATAAGTAAATTGGTTAGGCGGTCTTAGCCCTATATTCAATGGGGCTGAGGCCGCCTAATTTTTCTTGCAGACGGTGGTGATTATAAAAGTGAATGTAGTCATGGATTGCGTTTTGAAGCTCTTCAAATGAAGAATACGAATGCAGATAATATTTCTCACACTTAAGCGAACCCCAAAAGGACTCCATCGGACTGTTATCGATGCATCGCCCCACACGCGACATGCTATGCGTAATGCCTGCGTCATCCAGTTTCCGTTTGAATTGCTTGGAGGTATATTGGAAGCCGCGATCGCTATGCAGAATGGGGTGGGCATCAATCTTTGTCTCCAGCGCCTTGTCCAAGGTCTGAAATACAAGGGGGTTATTGTTTGAATGCCCGATTACATAACTGATGATAGATCCGTCGTATAGATCACGAATCGCGCTCAGATAGGCCTTGCGGCCATTCCCATACTTGAATTCTGTTACATCTGTAACCCATTTTTCATTCGGAGCCTCGGCTAAAAACTCACGGTTCAGCACGTTTTCTGCCACATGCTGAGGAGGTGAAGCCAAATAGGCTTTACGCTTTCTCCTAATGACTGCCTGGATTCTTGCCACCTTCATCAGGCGGTAAATCCGTTTATGGTTAAATGTACAATTGAATAGGCGATTGATGTTCAATTTCATACGTCGGTATCCGTAGATACCTTCGTACTTTTCATGAAGAGACAGAATGGCTGTAAGGATCTCCAGATTGCGTTCTTCCTCGCAAGAGGGACTCCGTTTCAGCCATTTATAGTAGGAGGAGCGTGCCAATCCAGCCAGTGCGCATAGTAAAGAAACCGGAAACCCTTCCTTGTGCAGTTCTTGTATTGCTGTAAACCGGTCTCCCAGATGGACCCTGCTTAGCGACGCCTCCTCTCGATTTCCTCCAACTTTTTTAGCAGTGCATTCTCCGCCCGCAGCCGTTCATTCTCCTTTTCTAGCCGTTTCATTTCCAGTTTCGCCTTGTCCTCCGGTGTAAGTTCCTCTTCCGTCTTGTTGCGTCCCCGTTTATCCTTTAAGGACTCTGCCCCATCTTTCTCATACTTCTTCATCCATTGATAGACCTGGTTGTAGGAAACCTCATACTTTCTGGCTGTTTCCTGATAGTCTTTCCCGCCGGAAAGACAATCCTGTACAATCTCAATTCTCTCTTTCCATGTGGTTTTTCTGCCTTTGATCATAGTGGTCAGTCCCTTTCCGGTGGCCTTGATTTCACTATGATCATTATACTTCTTCAGCCACTTTCGGAATACAGAAGAACTGGAAATCTCGTGTTTTCTCACAATATCCTTTACAGAGTAGCTGCCAGATAAATAATCCTGGATCGCTGAAGCCTTCAGTTCCTTTGAGTAGAGTTTCCACTTGGTTGATTTCCTCAGACCATCAATCCCATACTTTTCTTTCTTGTACCTCCATCTCTTAAATGTGGATAGGGCGATCTGATGTATGGAACAGATCTCTGAAATGGTATGGAATCCTTCCTCATACAGCTGTAATGCCTCCAGTTTCTTTTCAAACGATACAGACATAAAAAGGGCTCCCCCCTAAGCAACAGATTTTTGTTTTTTCATCTGTCTACTTAAGGGGGAGCATATCATT
>NZ_JBWBKF010000004.1:0-719 GCF_057657925.1 Lederbergia sp. B243.17 | reverse complement strand
TCGTGCAATCATGGCCCTCGTCATCCTGATCAGCGGAATAAAGCTGATATAGAAAGGAAAAGCAGAGGGCGATTGATCAGGGGCGACAAGCGCTGGAGAAAAAGCATGGGTGGGTGATTTTCAACCCACCTGTGCTTTTTCGAAGCGACCTCGAGCCCCTATCGACCGGCAGCTGGACAGGGAAAAGCGGAGGGCGGCGTTTAGGGGCGTACGGACTGGAGGGAATCCAACGAGATAAAGGAAACACGGCGACGAAGGAGCCGATGTTGACTTATCGTAGGCGGATTTCCGAAGTCCGCTAGCCCCTGCCGCCCGGAGCTGGACAATGAAAAAGCGGAGGGCGCCTGCTTATCGGCGACAAGCGCTGGAAGAAAAGAGCGGGTGGGTGCTTTCCAACCCACCTGATCTTTTCTGAAGCGACCTCGAGCCGATGGCGACCGCAGCTGGACAATGAAAAAGCGGAGGGCGCCTGCTTATCGGCGACAAGCGCTGGAAGAAAAGAGCGGGTGGGTGATTTTCAACCCACCTGAACTTTTCTGAAGCGACCTCGAGCCGATGGCGACCGCAGCTGGACAATGGAAAAGCGGAGGGCGATTGATCAGGGGCGACAAGCGCTGGAGGAAAAGAGTGGGTGGGTGATTTTCAATCCACCTGATCTTTTTCGAAGCGACCTCGAGCCCCTATCGCCCGCAGCTAGACAAAGAAAAGCGGAGGCGCCT
>NZ_JBWBKF010000002.1:0-441 GCF_057657925.1 Lederbergia sp. B243.17 | reverse complement strand
CTTCAGGAATCCAAAAAATGGTTCTACGTCGATTTTGCGTCTACGATAAATGGAACCCATTTCTTCTTCTGAAAGCTTCGCTCTCACATATTGTTTTTGCTTTTCCCATTTCTCATTCACCAGTACCTTTCGATGGTTTCCCTCTTTCGCTTTCGTACATGAGGTTCGGAATGGGCACTCTGAACAGTCATCACATTCGTAGATCTTAAACGTTCGTTGGAATCCGAATTTGTCTGTCCGTACCGAACGGTACTTAAATACGACTCGCTGCTGGATCGGGCAAGTATAGGAATCTGTTTCTGGATCATACGGCCAGTTGGCTGAGTTGAATTCATTTTGTTTGTATTTTCGCTTCCGCTCTTTCTGATACTGATTGTACGTGATGAGCGCCTCTCTTTCACGATTGGAGAGAATGTCATCATAATTCTGTTCACTGCCATA
>NZ_JBWBKF010000001.1:0-826 GCF_057657925.1 Lederbergia sp. B243.17 | reverse complement strand
CATCTGACTTTTAATCAGAGGGTCGCAGGTTCGAATCCTGCATGGCTCACCATTTTTATGCGGGTGTGGTGGAACTGGCAGACACGCTAGACTTAGGATCTAGTGCCGCAAGGCGTGGGGGTTCGACTCCCTTCACCCGCATTTTTCCTGATTTTTATATAGTCAACCTCAGCATTGTTCATATGCGGAAGTAGTTCAGTGGTAGAACATCACCTTGCCAAGGTGGGGGTCGCGGGTTCGAATCCCGTCTTCCGCTCCATAAATTCTGCCGGGGTGGCGGAACTGGCAGACGCACAGGACTTAAAATCCTGCGGTAGGTGACTACCGTACCGGTTCGATTCCGGTCCTCGGCATTTGCTTATATTATTTTGCGCCCGTAGCTCAATTGGATAGAGCGTTTGACTACGGATCAAGAGGTTAGGGGTTCGACTCCTCTCGGGCGCGCCATTTACGGGAAGTAGCTCAGCTTGGTAGAGCACTTGGTTTGGGACCAAGGGGTCGCAGGTTCGAATCCTGTCTTCCCGACCACTTTTAATATGGGGCCTTAGCTCAGCTGGGAGAGCGCCTGCTTTGCACGCAGGAGGTCAGCGGTTCGATCCCGCTAGGCTCCACCAAAAAAACTGTTGACAATGACTAAATGTTATTGTAAGATAGTAAAGTCGCCTCTGAGAGAGCGACAGAGAATTTGTTCCTTGAAAACTGAACGAAACAAACGTCAATGATTTACTTTTTAAGCAAGACCAGCAAATGAGCTAACAAACTTTAATGAGAGTTTGATCCTGGCTCAGGACGAACGCTGGCGGCGTGCCTAATACATGCAAGTCGA